>JADFJC010000156.1 GCA_022566315.1 Planctomycetota bacterium | reverse complement strand
CGTAGTTCCATCGATAAGTTCTCCGGTCACGGTTAGCTCAACATCACCTAACAGCTCATGCTCAATGAGATAGTCTCGAATAACCGAACCGCTGAACTTGATCATCGCTATCTGATTATTTTCATTGAACACCAGCCAATCAGCGGCAATCACATTTTCGAGCATAATTTCGAGCATAACGGTTTCTAATTTGATATCAGTGGCATTGCTCCCTTCGGGAAGCCGCAGATGACAGGTAACCCATTCACTGTTGCCCTTGATGTTAAGTGTGCTGGGTGTTATCCTGGTTAAACGAATTCCTTCGCCTTCATTTGAATTATTCTTGTTTTTATCTTCACCTATTATGCGGATTGTATCTGTTCCTCCGAATGTAGTTTCATCGATAAATGCCCCGGTCATACTCAACTCAACTTCACCCGACAGCTCCTGCTCAATGAGCCAGTTTTCCACCGCTGAACGGCTGAATTTGGCCATCAAAAGCTGTGTTTCTTCATCGAACCATATCCAATCCGCAGGGATTGAATATCCGAGCATAACAGTATTTGGCTCTACATCAGCAACATTGTATCCTTCCGGAAGCCAGAGATAACTTGTAATCCACCTGCCTTCGCTGTTGAGGTTAAGCGTATCGGGGTCTATGTCAATCACATTGAGCACGGTAGGCAGTCCAAGGGTAATACAAACATTGTCTAAGCCCCATTGACCTGCTGAGCCGCTTCCGGAGAAACGTACTACAAGAGTGCTATTAGTATGAGTGAATGTGAAGCTGCGATTGGGATCCGGAAAGCTATAAACCATGTCGCCGTTAGGAATGTAACCAAGCTTATCAACTTCTGCCGCGCCGGTTTGACCCGGATAGTCTCCACCGGGATAGTTATCGGGATATGACTGTGTGGAGTCGGGGTTATGGCTGAACGACGTAGTCATGAGTACTGGACCATCATCGATACTTAGCTCAAAGAAGTGTTCCCCATTTTCCCCCGTCGATTCTATAAGGTATAAGTCGAACGAAACTGAGACGGACAAGTGGGCTGGCAGCCCGGTCAGGGTCAGTGTTACACTATCATTTGCAAATTGACCTAAGAACTTTCTCCCGGAAGGCGTTGTGCTTTGAATAGTGTCGGACCATTCAAGGCCTATCGCCCCCTCAAATTCATTGAAGTAAAAGCATTCTTTAGAAAATGCGTTGTTTGCCAGAAGCAATACTCCTGCCATAATAACGCCTGCGACTAAAGTCAATTTCTTTCTCATCACTTGTCCTCCGAAAAGGTGTTCATCTTTTGCAACAAAACCGTAGTTTATTGTCCAAAACCCTGGCATGGGTGCGCTGACGAACTGGCTTTATGGCTGCGCCCATCTTAGGGCAGACGTTATAACAACCGTGTTTTTTGTGGAGGAAAGCTCGCTAACACATGAGAGGGAGCCTCCTCTCCTCCGTCCGTGGAACTGAATAACAACAGAAGTTTAGCACATTGAATTCACGCCGTCAAGAAAAAAACGTCTCTATAAAAGATAAGCGGTTTTTACCACTCTTAAACTTGTCTTGGTGGTCGTGAAAATCCGGCCCGCCTTAAAAATAGAGGCCGATTGGTGATTTGAGTTGCCTCGCGGAGCTAAGTGTGCTATATTTTTAGTTTTTGGTACGATTAGCGGGGCAGCTTAGACGTAATAAGGGGCATTATTACCCCTGAAGAGTGAATTTTGAGGAGATTTACAGTATGATGGATTTTTGTATTGAGGACACTCGAAAGGAACCTATTCCAAAGGTCAAAGACCTTATTAAGGATGGGATTATCAATCTTGAGAATGCTACCGACTGGTTTAGGACCATTTATGAGATACGCTTTTTTGAGGAGAAGGTTTTCGAGCTTTTGGGCCAGAATATTATAAAAGGTGCCTCACACCTTTACGCCGGCGAAGAGGCGATCGCCGTCGGGGCCACCGCTGCTATTGAACGCGGGGACGTAATTGGCTCAACCCACCGAGGTCACGGCCACTGCGGCGCAATCGGCAACAAATACGCCGACAGCGAAGACGACCGCCAGACTCACTGGAACCGGATGATGGCCGAGTTGATGGGCAAAGAGACCGGCTACTGCAAAGGCAGAGGCGGTTCGATGCACATTGCTGAAGTAGATAAGCAAAATAATCTCGGCTCGACCGGCATCGTCGGAGGCAATCAGGCGCCGGCTGTCGGAGCGGCTTTAGCGGAAAAATACAAAAAGACCGGCAAAGTTGTGCTTTCATTCTTCGGAGACGGCTCGACCAACTGCGGCAGTTTTCACGAGTCAATGAATATGGCCTCAACGCTGGCCGTGCCGCTCGTGGCGATAATCGAAAATAACCTTTACGGAATGAGCGTGCCGTTCTCCGGAAGTGGAGTCGAAGGTACCACAAGGGCCAGCAATATCGAAGACATTGCGCAAAGGGCTGCTGCTTATAATGTACCTGCTATGATTGTGGATGGCCAGGATACCGTTGCGGTCTTTCTTGCCGTACGAAAGGCCGTGGAAAGGGCACGCAAAGATAACCAGATGACAATCATCGAGGCCAAGACCTATCGCTGGTATGGCCACAGCCGAAGCGACCCACGCGCATATCGAACCAAGGCCGAAGAAAAGGCCTGGCACAAACGCGACCCCATAACCATTCTGAGGGATAAGCTGCTCGCTGAGAAGCTCTGCACAGATGAGCAGTTGGACCGGTTAAAGGATAAGGCCTTTGCCACAATCGAAGCAGCCACCAAGTTCGGCATAGACAGCCCCTGGCCCAACACTGCGGACCTAACCAAAGATGTGTATGTCGAGGAAACTTATCCCGCTGAGCTTATCGACTCCGACAGGGCACTTAGCGCAAAAGTGGCCGAAGCGACCGCCGCTTTTGAGGCGGCCCTTGCTTCATCCACAGCGAAAACAAAAAAAGAGGCCACTGAGCAGGCAAAGGGCCTGATTAAGTCTCAGTTTAATATGGATGTTATGACCATTGGTCAGGCCGTCGCCGCCGCTCAGGCTGAAGAGATGAAACGAGACCAAAACGTTATCGTGATGGGCGAAGATGTTTGTCTCTACGGCGGGGCATATCAGGCAACGCGCGGGCTGTTGGCCGAATTCGGCACCGACAGAGTTATTGATACAGCGATATCAGAGGCTGCCATCGCCGGTGCTGCGGTCGGTGCGGCCCTTCGGGGCATGCGACCGGTGGCTGAAATTATGTACGTCGATTTTATTACGATAGCAATGGACCAGCTCGTGCACGTCGGCGCCTATAACCGCTATATGTTCGGCGGAAAAGCAAAGGTCCCGATGGTATTGCGAACCGAAGGCGGCGTCGGAAGATGTATTGCCGCCCACCATTCAGAATCGCTCGAGGCCTGGCTTATGCATACCCCGGGTCTTTATGTAGTAATGCCATCGACACCTTATGATGCAAAGGGGCTGCTTAAAGCCGCCATCCGCAGCGACAACCCCGTGGTCTTTATCGAGCATAAGGCGACTTACGGCCAGTTCGGTGCCGTCCCACAGGACGATTACATAATCCCGCTCGGCGTGGCGGATATCAAAAAAACCGGTAAAGACGCAACCATCGTCAGCTACAGCAGGATGGCGATGTGGTCGCTGGATGCGGCAGAAGTTTTGGCTGCCGAGCACGGCATCGACGCCGAGGTAATCGACATACGAACACTGAAGCCGATGGATATGGATACGGTAGCCGAATCCGTTCGCAGGACAGGACGGCTTATAACCGTCAGCGAGGGCTTCTGCACCTGCGGCGCGGGCAGAGAGATAGCCGGCCGGTTTATGGAATACGAGTTCAGCGACGGCTCACACGGCTTCGATTATCTTGATGCCGCGCCGGTCAATCTGGCGGCAGCCGACGTACCGCCACCGATGAGCGAACCGCTGGAAATGGCAAGTATCCCAAGCGTTGAAAAAATCGTTGAGGCCGTTAAAAAAATCGTAAGTGGTTAATAATATTTAGCCCCCGGTTTTACCGGGGGTTTGTTACACAATACGATATACGCTACGAAGCAAATGAGGATTATATAAATGGCAAAAGAAGTAAGATTACCCCAGCTTGGCCAGACAATGGAAGAAGGGACCATTGTTAATTGCTTGGTCAAAGTAGGCGATGAAGTCAAAAAAGGTGATGTGATTTTTGAGATAGAGACTGACAAGGCGACTCTCGAAATGGAATCACCCGCCGACGGTTTTGTAAAACATATTCTCGTTGAGGTCGATGAAACACTCACCGTCGGGGCGCCGCTTTTGGTCCTCGGCGACAAGGACGAAGAAGTACCGCAAAGCTTTATCGAGTCACTCAAGGCCGCCGCACCTTCTGTCCCGCCGGAAGCTGCGCCTGTTGAGCAAGCCCCCCCTGTTGAACTGGCCAAGGCCGAGCCGCAGCCGACCAAACCAGCAGGTAGAGTGATGGCCTCGCCGCGAGCAAAGAAACTGGCTGATGAGCTTGGCGTGGATCTGACAGCACTTATCGGCACCGGCCCCGCCGGAAAAATTACCGAGCAGGATGTAAAACAAGCCGCCGCCTCGAAACTAACTAAACCCGCTGGGCCGCCGACAACTCCAGCAGAGATAAGACTCGGCGCAACGATACCGCTTAACAGATTGCAGAAAATAACCGCAGAAAGAATGCTCAAATCCAAACGAGAGATACCCTGCTTCTATCTGACTGTCAAAGCCGATGTTACCGACATGGTTGACTTGCGAACTAAACTGAACAGAGACGCCGATGTGAAAATCTCCTACAATGATTTTATTATCAAAGCGGTCGCGACTGGGCTGGAGAGATATCTAATTATGACTGGCCAATTGGAAGGCCAGGCTATCAAGCTGGCTTCAAGCATCCATATCGGCCTTGCTATATCCGTTCCAGACGGCCTGGTCGCGCCGATTCTCAAAGACGTAAACAAAAAGGACGTCAAGCAGATTGCACGTGACAGTCAGGCACTGGTTGAAAGGGCACACAGCAATAAACTGGCCCCCACCGATTTGGAAGGCGGCTGTATCACTGTAACTAACCTCGGCGCCGCTGGGATAGATTCCTTTATCCCAATAGTTGTACCAGGCCAGTGTAGTATATTAGGCATCGGCCGGATAACCGATACCTGCGTGCCGGACAACGGAAATATCTTGGTCAGAAAGCTAATGAATATGACCCTTTCGGTGGACCACAAAGTTGCTAACGGTGCATACGCAGCCCAGTTCCTCGACTTTGTAAGAAAACTGCTGGAAGATACTTCCACGTTTAATATAGGTGTTTAGGAGTCGATTCGAGTTACCAATTACCAGCCAGAAAGGAGCTTTCAAATGGCAAAGGAAATCGAAGCTAAGCGCTTACCGAATATAAGGAAAGCCACACCTAACATACCTGTTATTGGTATTTTCGCTACGTCTGACCCGCGTATTGACAAGGCCAGCCGAACCCGCTGTAAGAACATTGCGAAAATGGCTGCTGATTGCATAAGCGGCTCTGTAGTTTTGCCGGATAAGACGCCGGTGCCGGTTGTTTATTCTACCGTGCTAATTGATGGTGAAGCACAAGCCGACATTGTAGCCCAACAGTTTCGCAAAGCGGGCGTGGACATTTTAGTATGTGTCCCGGATACCTGGGCATTTCCACAGCTTACTACTATTTCACTGCTGCAGCAATTTCCACCGAATACACCCATAAACATTACCTGCGGCAACAGCGGTCCCAAGCCCGGCGTGGTCTATGCCCACGCGCTCAACGGTGCAATAAGCCAGTACGGCCGAATGGTTACCTTAAACGTCGGCACCTGGCCCGATACCGGTATGGAACCGAAGATGACCGAACAGACAGCCAAAAATCTTATCGACTGGTGCTTTGCCGCGGTAACTACTGTGGCCTTGCGGGGCCGAAGAGTTGTGATTTTCGGGCACGACTCGATGGGAATGGAAACGGCCTTGGCACATGTCATTCCTATCAGAAATACCTTCGGTCTGGAAATCACGCGTCTGGATATGAAGCTTTTGGCCGATATGCTCAACAAAAAAGCATATAATGAAAAAGAGCTTAAGGCCTTGCGAGCCTGGATTAACAGGTACGTCGGCAAACGATTAGAGCTGCGTGATGAAGCTGACAGCGAACGATTTAATATGAGTTTAGCGATGTACTTAATCGTTCGTAACCTGATGGCGGATCTGAACGCTCTCGGCGGTGGATTTATGAGCCAGTTGGAATGGGGCAGCGACCTGCGGGGCATTCCTCTGCCGGTAGCTGACGTGATGGAGAGTTTCTTCAACTCTACCTTCGACCATAACGGCCGCAAGGCACCGCTTCCATACGCCACCGAAGCTGACGTCCAGGGACTTCTGACAATGCTGTTTATGACGTATCTGAGCGGCGGAAATCCGCCTCTGTTTATGGACTTTAGAAAAGTCTGGGAAGCGTGGGAAATCAGAGATTTAGCAAAAAATATCGGCATCAAATCACTCGATAAAAAAGCTGACTGGTATAACAAAGGTCTGGTTGACGGCGATAACTCCGGCAGTGCATCTTTCGATTGGGCAGAAGCGCCCGGAGCATCTATAAAGAAGATTATGGCCAGCGTCGGAATGCCCCTGGCTGATGAGAGCTACTTCCCCGGCGGCGGCAATTCGGTTACGTTTATGACCCCGCCTGGAATCGAGGGCATCGCAGCTCGATGCGCTTACAGCAGTCCCAGCGGATTGTTCAGTATGATTTGGGACGAGGCGCATACCACCTGCGTTCCGAAGGAACTCGGCGAGGCAATGTGCAATCTGACTACGGCCACCTGGCCGCACACGTTTGTCGTGCCGAAGTACGCAAGTATGCTCGAATATAAACAATATCCGCCGGCTAATCACTTCCATATGACCTGGGATTTGCCGGTTGCCCGCCTGCAGCACTGGATGGATTTGACGGGAGTATTGAGCGTTACACCCTGGTCGGCCAGGCCGAAGTTCATCGAAGGTGTTGACCGGCCTCAGCCGTTGATTCATCTGATAAACGGCGGTGAGGACGCCTTCAAACTCTCGAAGGGCCGCGTTTAATTTATGCCGTCTGAAATTGATTGGGTTTGAATTGGGTTTGTTTTTTTCGAGCCGAAAGGCGGTTTCATTTTCATAATCCTCTATAATATATAAGTTTACGTTCATTTTTACCCTCTGGCAAATTGGGTTTGTTTTGGGTTTGTTTATTCGGACCTCGAAATCATCCTTTTTTCTGTAATCCTTTGTTATAATTGAGTTTATATTCATTTTGGCTTTTCGGAGATTGGGTTTGTTTGGGTTTGAATTGGGTTTGTTTTCACCAAGTGTCCAATCGCGTTTTCTTTCATATTCCCTTGTATTATATGGATTTACGTTCATTTGACTTTTTTGGAGATTGGGTTTGTTTTGCATAATTCTTTGATAATTTCGTACGTAATATTTCGTAGATTGTA
>JADFJC010000043.1 GCA_022566315.1 Planctomycetota bacterium | reverse complement strand
GCAAGTGGTTGGGGGGGGGGAAGAAGAAAGCACGCCTGGATTTCGCACACCACGGCAAAGGTTCGTGGGCTAAACAGAAAAAGAAAAAATAGAATTGTACTACCCACGGCGGCTGGCCAATAAAATAGTGCTTCGAACAGGTCACTATTGCAATCAAAGGTTGTAACGAGTAAAGTAGTGCAGCATATATATTGCCTGCGCGGTAGATTATTCTGTTAGGTGGATACGAGAGTACTTGGAGGTCATACAATATGAAGACTTTTTCAATAGCGTTAAGAACTCTGTTAGTCATATTGGCTGTCAGCGTGTGTGCCGGAGGTTGTGGCGGTGCAAAACTCGGGTCGCCAACAAGGGTCGCGATTTTAACGTACAATATCTACCACGGCGAGGACGCCAACGGCGGTTCCAATCTGGATGCCGTTGCGAGGATAATAAACTCGCTCAAACCCGATCTGGTCGCGCTTCAGGAAGTGGACAAAAAGACGACACGCACCAAAGGGCTCGACCTGACAGCCGAATTAAGCAAACGCACCGGTATGCATGGAGTGTTCGGCAAAGCTATGGACTACGCCGGTGGTGAGTATGGAGAAGCCGTTCTTTCCCGCTATCCTGTCCTCTATACGAAGAACAACCCGCTGCCGCACAGCGCTAAAGCTGAGCCTCGAACCGCCCTGGAAGTTCAGATAGAACTGCCGAATGGAGCGAAAATAGTGTTTGTAGGTACGCACCTGGATCATCTGCGTGACCAGAGCAATAGGATGAAGCAGGCAAGGCGTATCATGGAGTTGTACGAGAATTATGACCTTCCGATAGTCCTTGCGGGCGATCTGAACGCGGTCCTCGGCAGCGATCCAATGAATCTTCTCAGCCGACAATGGTCTTATGCCGCTCAAGGTGATCCGCAGCCGACAGCTCCCTCCGTCAGGCCCAGAAGAAAAATCGACTACATTATGTACAAACCGAAGGACCGATGGAAGGTAGTGGAGGTACGGGTGATAGATGAGAAAGTTGCCTCAGATCACTGCCCGGTGTTCTCGGTGCTGGAGCTGCTGCCGGACGGCAAGGGCAAGAATCGATAAATCGCGGCGGCTGGCCAATGAACCCTGGTGAGGACAGAGGACCCATGCTTGGCAGGGCAAACGGGGGAAAATATAACGGTGTCCCCCCCAGCACAGGTCTGGGGGCTAAACAAAGCTGCCTAAACCCTAACAATCACAGGGCCGGTCGTTCCATATTTTCTACATTTAAATAAGTCACTTTAGTTCTACTGACCAGTATGCGTGGTCGAGGAATTGTTTCCAGCTTCTGTAGCGGTGATGGCCGAGGTGGACGTGGACGAGTGGGTTGTGCCTGGGCCTGATGGGCTTTTGAATGAGCTTCATCCCTGCGTGCTTTGGAGTTTGGCCGCCTTTTTTGACGTTGCAGGCTGCGCAGGCGCAAACAATGTTTTCCCAGACAGCTTTGCCTTCCATACTCCGTGGTATGATGTGGTCGAGCGATAGTTCGCTGGTCGGAAAGCGTTTTCCGCAATACTGACATTTGTTTTTGTCGCGGGCGAAGATGTTTCGGCGGTTGAACTTTACTTCGTTTCTCGGCAGACGGTCGAAGAATAACAGCCGAATGATTCTTGGTACGGCGATATGGAAATTTACGGTGGATACCCAGTCGTGTCCATCCGGCTCGAAATTACGCCTAAACTGGCTTACCTCGCACCAGCTTTGGAAATCATAGTTGGAATATCGGTCTTCCTCGAGTGAGACGACCTCGGCAAGGTCTCGAAATAATAATGAGAAAGCCCGCTTTGCCCCCACAATGCGGATAGCCATATAATGCTTGTTCAGGACAAGCACATTACAGTCCAGACCGGATTGATACTCAGCAGCACTCATATTTCGTATTGCGTATATCGTATTGCGTATATCTTATATCGTATTTTGCGTTATATATTTCGCCGGTGGAATGGATGATCCTTTAGCCATTGAAGCTACGCATCAAGCAATGCAAGAGGACTCGTCAGTGTTGTTGCTTTTTGAATCAAATCAGGCAAGAAGGGAATGACAAAACATGACCTGTTTATAATCTGCCCTCAGACCCAAGATAAAAAAGCAGCTTTACGACTCAACTTCTTCTGTTGCTGGTTCTTCTGTTGCTAATTCTTCTGTTGCTGGTTCTTCTGTTGCTGGCTCTTCTGTTGCTGGTTCTTTTGTTGCTGATTCTTCTGTTGCTGATTCTTCTGTTGTTGATTCTTCTGTTGCTGCAACTGATTGGGGAATCACATTTTCAGCCCTAAGCCCTTTGTCACCCTCGACGATATCGAAAATGACAGAATCACCTTCAGCCAGAGTTTTATAACCATCACCTGAAATACTTGAGTAGTGGACGAAGATATCGCGGCCATCAGGTGTAGCAATAAATCCGTATCCCTTTCTGGGGTTGAACCACTTAACAGTTCCGTCGATTTTCACGTCAGACATAGAACGCTCCTTTTGAACAACCTTGCAAAACAAACTATTTCTTGTGCGCTCCACAACCCGGTAGAGCTGACAGTTCTTAGTTAAAAGCGGCCTCGTTTGTTGTGGATGGCGGCTTCTTATTCGAGATAATTATTTGGTCTCAGCGGATTCCACAGCAGCAGGAGCACAGAGATTTTTTCTCATCAGCCGACCCATTTTAAACTTAACCGTTCGCTTTGCAGGGACCTCGACGCGCTCAAGAGTTTTGGGATTCTGGGCGACTCTCGCGGCTCTCGTTCTTGTCTCAAAGACGCCAAAGTCTCGGAATTCCAAACGGTTATTCTCACTCAGCTCCCTTGTTATCTCGTCGAGAAAAGCCTGAATTATAGATTTGACTGTAACTCTTTTTGCTTGTGTACGTTCCGCGATCCGGTCGATAAGTTCTTTCTTTGTAATTGTTGCCATAAGCTACCTCATTTTCAGGAAAGAGCAATTAGGAAACTGGGTTTTGCCTACATTAAAAAAACTGTCGTATAACGCCACAACTTACTATACAACAAAGACTTCTATACGGCAAGTAAATTTTATAGAAAATTTTTCAGATTTTAAAAATCTAACACCATTTCAGCAACAAGAAAAAAACTCACATGTATTTACACTGTCGCTGTTAAAGAAGGAATACACAAGAATCCTGCAAAATGGTTAGATATAAGTCTTTTGTTGAAAAGGTTTTATGTAAAAATACCTCTTGTTTAATTCTGTTGATTATTCGCGAAAAAAGCTCAAGAGGAGAATAGTTTATTGACCGGCAAAGGATTTGTCGGCATAATTAGTATTTTTATATCTGCCGGGTTTATTTACGGTGAGTTTGTAGAGTATGGCGCAAATACTATTTTTGCAGCGTAAGGATTGATATTTATGTCTGAAGGTAAGACCGAAAAAAGCAGTTCCGAGAAGAAGGCTCAACGAAAGAAAAACAGAGCAGCTGAAATTGCCGACACATTTGAATGGTTGATAACCGCTTTCATATTGGCCTTTGTGTTCCGTGCGTTTGTGATGGAGGCGTTTCGCATACCTACCGGCAGTATGGCCGGTACCCTTAAGGGTGCGCATTTTCGGCTGTGCTGCCGTCAATGTGGGTACAAATACGATTATGGCTTTGTGCCGGGAAAGTATCGCCTTCCCGAGGATACCGTTCCCAGAGGCAGCGTTCCGCTGCCTCGCACTCGCTGCCCGAGCTGTGGCAATTATCAGCCGGTCGGCGGTATGATGCCAGTGGCGAACGGCGACCGGATACTTGTGCTAAAGTGCATTTATCAGTTTTTCGAACCGAAGCGGTGGGACGTAATAGTATTCAAGAATCCTTCCGAACCGGAGGTAAATTATATCAAACGATTGATTGGTCTTCCGAACGAAACAGTGCAAATAATCGATGGTGACGTGTATATCGACGGCCAAATCAGCCGAAAGCCCCCTAAAGTCCAGGCCGAGCTGTGGACGCCGGTATATGATAACGATTATCAGCCTGTTAATCGGTTCGTGCCCACCTTTAACCACCACCGCTGGGACCAGCCGTTCGGGAATAAAACTTTTTCAAGATGGGAAAAAGACAGCCCGACATTATTTCGTCTCGACAGCCCCGCCGACCAAATCAATACGATGATTTATAGTACCACCATCGGCAACGACTTCAGAGCGACCTATGCCTACGACAGTGTTGACGAATATGACTATATGCCGTTCTGCAGTGACCTGATGGTACGTTTTTACTGCCGTTCGGGAAGACCACAGGGACGAGTCGGTATAGCTCTGAGCAAATATCAAATTAAGTACGAGGCGTGGGTCGATTTAACGGGCGAAATGGTCATCACAAAAAATGAGAAAAATGGAAAAATCACGGACTTAGCTCGAAAGTCAATCAAGCCGCCTGCAATGAATAAATCAACTCTGGTTAAATTTGCCAACGTTGACCATCAATTGGTATTTCAATTCGGCAGTGAGAAATTAACTTACGATATGGGACGCGGCCCGCAGGACGCCGGCAGGATAAGAACAGACATTCCGCCGCGGGTGGAAATCTTAGGCTCCGGTGAACTGACACTATCACACGTTGCGATTTTCAGGGATATTCACTACACCACAGCGAAATATGCCAATGGGCCCGAAAATGGCAGGGCAATAGATAAACCTTTTTCTTTGGAAGATGATGAATTTTTTGTATTAGGCGACAATAGTCCCAACAGTGAGGACGGCAGGTGGTGGACCCGACAGGGATTAGCTAATAAAGGTCTGTCTCCCTACCGCGTGGGTATTGTTCCGCGTGACTATTTGGTTGGTAAGGCGTTGTTTGTCTATTGGCCCAGCGGTTTCAGGCCATTCGCCAAATTTCCGTTCGGTATTATCCCCAACGTTGGCCGGATGCGTTTTATCTACGGCGGCTCAAACGAGAATCCGTAAGTATATGTGAACAAATGAGAACTAAGCTGATTACGAGCCTGTTAGCAGGAATGACGCTGGCTTTGGGTGGATGCGCTGTTTTAACAGATAGCGGCATTACCGCCGGCGGTGTTGCCGTAAAAGAATTGCGCTGCGAGTACCGTGTTGAGCCTCTGGGGGTCGATGTAGTTAAGCCCCGTCTGAACTGGATTATGGAGTCGAGGCAGCGGGGTCAAATGCAGAGTGCCTACCAGATTTTAGTGGCCGATAGTGAGGAAAAGCTCAAGCAAAACGAAGGTGAGCTTTGGGACAGCGGTAAGGTCAAGTCCGAGCAGAGCAATCAGGTGGTGTATAAAGGCCAGCCATTGTTCTCGCGTATGCGCTGCTATTGGAAGGTGCGTGTGTGGGACAAAGACGGCAAAGTGTCAGGCTGGAGTGAACCAGCTATGTGGACTGTCGGTCTGCTCGAATCAGGAGACTGGCGGGCTAAGTGGATAGGTTATGATGTGGGACAGTTAAGCTCCAATAACAAGAGAAAGTCGGACCCGAATGCACTGTTTTTACCTCCGCCGCCGTATTTGCGCAGAGCCTTTTGGGTCAGCAGGCCTGTCAAGCGTGCGGTGGTCTATGCCTCGGCCCTTGGCCTTTATGAACTGCATATCAACGGCAAACGGGTAGGCGAGGACTACTTCACGCCCGGCTGGACGGATTATCCCACGCGGGTGTATTACCAAACTTATGAAGTTACCGACCTTATTAAAAAAGGCGGCAACGCAATAGGAGCGATTCTTGCCGACGGATGGTACGCCGGGTATCTGGGCTTCGGTAAAAAGAGGGAACACTACGGCAGCGAGCCGCGGCTGTTAGTGCAGCTCGAAATCGAATACGACAACGGTCACATACAAACGGTCGTTACCGATGGAACCTGGAGGGCTTCCTACGGACCGCTTTTAGAATCGGATTTTCTGATGGGTGAAATCTATGACGCCCGCAAAGAGATGCCCGGCTGGGACACATCCAGGTTCGATGATTCGGAGTGGGACATGGTGGCTGTTACAGATAAGAGCGATGGTATAGTCCAATCTTATCCTGGTGTAACGGTTCAAAAGATTCTGGAAATCAAGCCGACAAAGCTTACCGAGCCGGAGAAAGGTGTTTATGTTTTCGATATGGGCCAGAACTTTGCGGGCTGGGTCCGATTGAAAGTTAAGGGAAAGGCGGGGACAAAGGTGGTGCTGCGGTTCGCGGAAATGCTCAACCCCGACGGCACTATTTATACCGAGAACCTTCGCTCGGCGCGCTGCACGGATACATATATCCTCAAAGGCACAGGTAAAGAGATTTGGGAACCCCTGTTCACGTATCATGGTTTTCGATACGTGGAGGTAACCGGCTATGCGGGTAAACCTGGCTTAGATGCAATAACCGGCGTTGTTTTGCATTCGGCCACACCGCTGGCCGGGTCCTTCGAGTGCTCCAATCCTATGGTCAATCAGCTCTACAGTAATATAGTCTGGAGCCAACGGGGCAATTTTATCGAGGTGCCAACCGATTGTCCGCAGCGCGATGAGCGCTTAGGCTGGACCGGCGATGCGCAAATTTTTGTCCGTACGGCTACCTATAATATGGATGTGGCGGCGTTCTTCACCAAGTGGCTGATTGACCTCGAAGACGCTCAGACCAAAGAAGGAGCATTTCCGGATGTCGCTCCGCATAAGGTCGCGATGGGTAGTGGTGTCCCCGCCTGGGGCGATGCAGGGGTTATTTGTCCGTGGACGATTTACCAGGTCTATGGTGATAAGCGTGTCATTAAAAAGCATTACGAGTCGATGAAAAAGTGGATAGGTTACCTGGAAAAAAACAGCAAGGGCCTGTTGCGTCCGGCCTACGGTTACGGCGACTGGGTCTCCATCGGCTCCGACACGCCTAAGGACGTAATTGCGACGGCTTATTTCGCCTACAGCACGCGGTTAGTCTCGAAGATTGCCGCCGTCCTCGGCAAAGATGACGACGCCAGGAAATATGAAGAACTCTTCGAACAAATCAAGAGCGCTTTCAATAATGCCTATGTTTCCGATGATGGCCGTATCAAAGGCGAAACTCAGACCTGCTATTTGCTTGGTCTGTATTTTGATTTATTACCTGAAGATAAACGCGAGCCTGCAACTCAACATTTAATTGAAGACCTTCGAGAAAAAGACTGGCACCTCTCAACCGGATTTGTCGGGCTAAGTTATCTGGTTCCTACGCTTACGGAGACGGGGCATCTGGATATCGCTTATCGTTTGCTCAACAACGAGACTTTTCCCAGTTGGGGTTATAGTATCAAGAACGGAGCCACTACCATCTGGGAGCGCTGGGATGGCTGGACCGAGGAGAAAGGCTTCCAGACACCGGGTATGAATTCGTTTAACCACTACGCCTTTGGTTCGATTGGTCGATGGCTGTTCGGCACCGTTGCCGGCATCGGAACCGATGGGCCGGGCTACAAGCAAATTATCATTCGACCCAGGCCCGGCGGTGGACTGGACTACGCGAAGGCAAGCTACAAATCGATTCATGGTAAGATTGTCAGCGATTGGAGAATCAAAGGTCGCACATTCACCTTGAATGTTACAATTCCGGCCAATACGACCGCAACGGTATATGTGCCGGCAGAGGACATCGAGAGCGTTACCGAGGGCGGCCAGCCGGCGGCAAAAGCGGAGACTGTGCGCTTGCTGCGTATGGAGGACGACAGAGTGGTATTTGCCGTTGGTTCAGGACATTATCGATTCGTGTCGAAGCTGCCACAGTAAAGCGAGACGAAAAAATTTATAGAGGAGGCAAGACCACCCCCAAACAAGCCTTCGACGAACTCAGGCCATGGTTTGAGGGTGCCACCCTTCGGAACGGTGACAATAGCAGAGAAAAGGTGGAGCCCGCTCTGGCAAAACTTCATTGAGCCGAGCAAACCCCACCTATCGAACTAAAGCAGCAGTTACCCCTCCCTTACAGTCGGGGCCCTGTTTTAGAGAATCGAAAGTATTTTTCTGAACTTTATTATCCGTCATTTAGCTCGTGGCAGAGCATTAGTTTGGCAAATATTTCATTTTCATCTGCTGATGTTATTGGATACACTTTTCCTCCTGTTTGTGTATATTTTTTGCAGAGGCTTCTCCATTCCTGTTCATGTTTTTCAAGATAGTTTCTTTTGTATCCGGACTGCTGTACCAAAGACTGTACTTCATCCAGGTCCCAGTATGTAATCATTATATTTTTATCTCTGAGCAGAAAGTTAATGTTTACTGTTTTGCCGTCAATTCTCAAAATCCCGGTCATTTCGAAATCATCAATATTTCTGCTGTTAAGGTATCTGCAAATTATCTCCTTTGCATCTATTTCCTTTGCCATATTTATTTGCTTCTTAGAATCTCTTAACTGTTTGATTCTTTGTCTGCGGACGATTAACTTTTCCTGGTAACTATTGTTCGCCTCGCTGGACGACTGAGAGTGTTTATAATTAGGGGCACAAGGAGGCTGACGAACACTATGAACAACCACGACAGGAGCACGGTGAATGCGGTAATAGGGGGCGTAATAGGAGGGATAGAATCTACTATAAGAGTCATAAACCAAACCAGAATTTTTATGACTAAAAGCATAAGGGGTGTAACGAGCATACTCATCAATCAAACCTGAAGGATTTTTGTGATTAAAAGCATAAGGAGAGTAGCGGAGATAACCGGAAACCAAACCAGACTGTTTATGACTAAAAGCATAGGGAGACCAGCGAACACGATAACGGACAGAACTGTAACCATAAATGTTTGCTTTAGCTACACCGGAGGCGACCATCAACATTATTATTGTGAGTAGTGAAATCCTTTTCATCTTGTTTTCCTTTCATTTTAAAATACTTTCACACTTTTTCTGCATCACCTCCTCTCTTGATAAGACTGTCAAATACAGTTATTGCTGAAGACAAATTACATTCATTGGCGAGTTACTCCTTGTTGAGCAGGGGCTTGTGCGTTGGAGCGCGGATAAGTGGGAGAGTTGGGAAGAAGCTTTTCCCGCGAGAAAGCCTTGCGGCCTGCAGTTGCAGACCTTCGGCTCTAAATAAAAGGGGACTCCGTTCCCCCACACCGCTTTTCTCCATAAAAACGGACATATACATCCTCTTGTATATATAGAGCAACTGCTGAACGCAATTATTACGGGTAGAAAGACTTCAAAAGGAATTACGGTCTGCTCCCCGCCTTTTCATACCCTCCCAGTTTGTGCTGCTCCGTCCGATAAGATACTGGATAACTTCGGATAAGTCAAAGTTTTTTTAAATTTTTTGTGAAATTTATATGATTTTTATGTAACACCTGAAGCTGCGGGTATTTATGTGGTTTTTGATACAGCTTTTTTGTTTATGTTCTACTCCTGGTTTTCTTCGATGAGCTTTTGTTTTTAACTTTAGCTCTTGGTACATCGGGAACATTTTTTGTAGGTAACCATTTTGCGAGCTGTTTTTTTATGCGTGTGTACTTAGGGTTGTCAACGAGATTGTTCCACTCTAACTCATCGTTGTGATGGTTGTAGAGCTCTTCGGTGCCGTCACTGTAACGGATGTATCGGAAGCGTTCTGAACGTAACGAATGGTTATTTCGGCCGTGCGTTGTCAGGGCCGGGCGGTCCCATTTCGCTTTCGGGTTTTTCAAAAGAGGTAAAAGACTTCGGCCTTCGAGTTCGGGCTTGGCAGTCAGGCTACAGATATCTATCAGTGTCGGGTAGATATCAAGCAGAGTTACGGGTCGTGAGCAACGCCGGTTTGGTTTAGTGATGCCGGGTGCGATGACCATCAGGACGTTATGCGTCGCTTCTTCCCAGAGTGAGAATTTGCGCCAATGGAGCTTTTCACCGAGATGCCAGCCGTGGTCACTCCAGAGTATAATTATGGTGTTGTCGGCATAAGGACTTTTATCGAAGGCATCGATTAGGCGACCGACGCAGGTATCAACAAAACTGATAGATGCCAGGTAGCCCTGTACAGCTTTGCGCCACTGTTTGTGCTCGATGACCTTTTTATGGTCTTTCCCGGGATTGGCCATTTTTCTGCCGAGCGGTGGGACATCGTCAAGGTCGTCCTCGTTGATATTCGGTAACGTTACCTTATCCAGCGGGTACATATCGAAATATTTGGTCGGTACGTACCAGGGCAAATGAGGACGGAAGAAGCCGCAGGCGAGGAAAAATGGTTTGTCGTGCTGTTTGTGCAACTGCTCTATGGCCCAGTCGGCGACCTTCGAGTCGCCCATCTGGTCGTCGGGTACGTCCACGGGACCCCAGTCGAAATGCGCTGTTTTCGGGATGCCGTTTAGCGGTCGGTTCGCAGGCTCTGGGTCATCGGGTTTGTTCTTCTGCTGAGATGGGAAATAGTCCTGCCACGATGGCGGGTCGGGGAAACGTCCGTGGTAGATCTTACCGCCGCCGACAGCGGTGTAGCCGTGAGCCATAAAGTGCTGCGGAATTGTGACGGCGTTACTGAGGGCAGGCGATTTTCTCCAGGGGTCCGGATTGTGATAGACGCCGGAAGTTGACGGCAGAATCCCCGTCATAAGACTGGCTCGTGAAGGATTGCAGGCAGGAGCTGAGCAGTGTGCGTTTGTAAAGAGCACCCCTCTTCGAGCAAGGCGGTCAAGGTTCGGAGTCTTGACGTCGGGATGGCCGCCCAGGCAGCCAATCCAGTCGTTGAGGTCGTCAATAGCAATGAACAGCACGTTTGGGTGGCTTGGCAGCTTCGAGGCCGACTGTTGAGAAGCGCCGGCACATCCCGGCAATACAAACGCCGTCGTGCCCGCTGCTGTTAGTTTTAGAAAGTCCCGCCGATTCATTAAGCCGGATATTCGATTCATTTTGTTCTGCCTCCTTTTGGTTTACACCCTTTAGGGTTCTGTTAGTGGTTGCAATTATCCGATGGAAGTGTGGGTTTGTCAAATGAAGTATGTTTTTTGCAGCGAATAAATGACACGAAAAACATCAAGACAAATGCAGGCTTTTGGGGCAATAAAGGAATAAAAGACTTGCGAAAACAGAGGACGTTTCGATTGATAATTGATTATTTTGGAGATTGCCGCGCTTGGCTGCGCCTCGCTCGCAATGACAAACTTGTATTGCCTACGGCGTCGCCGTGCCGGCGACGGCTAAACAGGGCGCTGCCGGAAAATCCGACCATACGCGTTTGGCGGAAATGATAAAAAACTTGCGAAAGTAGATGGTGATTGTTATCTTATTCAGTTCGTTTTGTCGGCAGATGTGTATTGTAAAGGTTTGATTACGGGAAAATCGTGATGAGTGTAACTGAAAAGAACCCAGGTCTATCAGAACTTGATGAGCTTTGTATTCAAACGATTCGGTTTCTGTCCATGGAAGCTGTACAGAAGGCGAATTCGGGGCATCCGGGAATGCCGATGGGAATGGCGCCGGCGGCGTATGTGCTGTGGACCAAGTATATGAGGCATAATCCGGCTAATCCGAAATGGCACAACCGGGACCGTTTTGTTCTTTCGGCGGGGCATGGTAGTATGCTGCTATACTCGCTGCTGCATTTGGCCGGCTATGGTTTAAGCTTAGATGAACTGAAGAACTTCCGGCAGTGGGGCAGTAAGACGCCGGGACATCCGGAATACGCCCCGGAGCACGGTGTTGAAGTTACGACCGGGCCGTTGGGACAGGGGATTTCCAATGCGGTCGGAATGGCAATAGCACAGAAATATCTGGCTGACTATTTCAACCGGGAGAACTTCCCCGTTATCGATTACAAGATTTATGTCATTGTCAGCGATGGCGATTTGCAGGAAGGTGTTGCGTCGGAGGCCAGCTCTTTAGCGGGACATCTGGGGCTGGATAATCTTATTGTTATTTATGACGACAATCATATCAGTATCGACGGTAACACAGACCTGTCGTTTACCGAAGACAGGGCCAAGCGTTATGAAGCATACGGGTGGAACGTGCAAACAGTCGAGGGCGACGGCAATGATATGGCTGCCTTCGAGAAGGCGTTGAAAAATGCGAAGAGTGAGAAGGGACGGCCATCGATAATAAAACTTCGGACGCATATCGCTTACGGCAGTCCCAACAAGCAGGATACGGCGGGGGCGCACGGCGCTCCTTTAGGCGATGATGAAATCAGACTGATTAAGGAAAATTTCGGCTGGGACCCTGAAAAGAGCTTCCATATTCCCGAAGAAGTGTCGGCTTATATGCGAGAGGTTGCAGCGAAAGGGGCGGAGGCGGAGAAGGCCTGGGACGAGATGTTTGCCGATTACAGTAAGAAATATCCGGATTTAGCCGGGCAGTTCCGTGATGCCGCGGCGGGTAAGTTAGGTGTTGACCTTGATGAAATTCTGCCGAAGTTCGAGGCGGGCAGCTCTGTTGCGACACGCAAGGCCTCCGGGAAAATTTTAGATGCGCTGATGCCGAAGCTGCCGTTGGTTATGGGCGGCTCGGCGGATTTGACGCCTTCGAACAATACGCGGTTTGCCGATGCAAAGGATTTCCAGAAAGATGCGCGCGACGGCAGGTATATCCGCTACGGGATTAGAGAACATGCGATGGGGGCGATAATGAACGGGATTTCCGTAAGCGGTTTGCTCAGAGCGTATGGTGGAACATTCCTTGTTTTTTCTGATTATATGCGTGGTGCGATTCGTGTAGCGGCCATATCAAAGTATCCGACCATATTCGTGTTTACCCACGACAGTATCGGTATCGGCGAGGATGGGCCGACCCATCAGCCGGTCGAACATACGGCAGCCTTGCGGGCGATACCGAATCTGTTAGTGTTCAGACCCGCTGACGCCAACGAGACGGCGCAGGCGTGGAAGTTCGCATTGGAGAATCGAGATGGGCCGGTGGCCCTGCTTTTCACGCGGCAGGGATTGACCGTTTTGGACCAGGACAAATATAATTCCGCGACGAATCTGAATAAGGGGGCTTATGTATTGATTGGTGTTGATAAGCCGGATGTGCTGCTTTTAGGCAGCGGTTCGGAGATTGGTATTGCACTGGAAGCCGCAGAGAAATTAGCGGCTGGAGGAATTGCTGCACAGGTAGTTAGTATGCCGTGCTGGGAGCTGTTCGAGAAGCAGAGTAAAGAGTATAAAGATTCGGTGATTCCGCCAGAGACAAAAGCAAGAGTCGGTATTGAAGCCGGGGTCGAATTAGGATGGAGTAAGTGGTTGGGTGACAGCGGTATTTTCATTGGAATGTCGTCGTTTGGTGCGTCTGCGCCCGGCAAGGTCTGCTTCGAGAAGTTCGGCATTACGGTTGAAAATGTCGTAAAGGCCGCGAAGGAATCTATGGCGGACAGTGAATAAAGGTGAATATCGAATATCGAACAAGGAAATTTGAATGACGAAGGCAAACCCCCAGTGAAACTGGGGGCTAAATATTTTTGAGATTGCCGCGCCCACCTATGGCGGGCTCGCAATGACAAAGGCAGTTTCACTTTGTTAGGATATAGCAGAGTCGGTGCACTTCGAAAAGATCCTCGCTTAAAAGGTTTTGATACGTTATACTGTGATTTTAGTATAACAGCCTATGGAACTTGGGCGGGATAAAACGGTTGGCCAGATAATCTCCCGACTCAAATCGGCTAAAGCCGGTGAGGGGGTGGTTAAAGTCGAGGGGACGTGGGGGTCGTTTGCGCGCCTTTTGACAGCTTACATATCAGAGAAGACCGGTCGGCCTATTCTTTATATATGTCCGCATATTGACGATGCCGACAAGGCCGCTGATGATTTGCATACCTTCGGAGGTGAAAGAATTGATACGTTCGGAGCCTGGGAAGGCGAAGAAGATTTGGCGGACGCTACCGATGAGATTAGAGCCGAACGGCTTCGTGTCGTTTTGAAGGTGAGTTGCTTGATAGATTCCTCGACTGTATCCGGAACGAAAAAAGTGGATTCCTGCTTTCGCGGGAATGACAAGGGGTATGGGAATGACATAAAAAAGGACAACCTAAGAGGAAGAAATAGGGGTAATTTTATTATCTCTGCGCCGGTGCAGGCGTTTTGTCAGCCGATACCCAAGCCCGAAGCGATAGAAGCGAGCTGTCTTCGGTTGGAAATAAATAAGACGGTCTCGCCGGAAGAGGTTGTTGAGTGGCTGGTTGACAATGGGTTCGAGCGGGTGGAAAGGGTTGATTTGCCGGGTCAGTTTGCACGCCGGGGGGGCATTGTTGATATTTATGCTCCGCTGGTACTCAAGACCCAAGACTCCAGAGAAAAGACACAAGACCAGGCTCTGGCGTCGGACGCAGAGGCGGTCAGGGTTGAGTTCTTCGGTGATTCTATCGAGAGTATCCGCGAAATCAATCTGGATACGCAGCGTTCAAGCCAACAGGTAAAAAGTATCAGGATAATTTCGGCGGTGTGCGGGACTGAGGCGGAGCAGAGAGAGCTTTTTGTAAATATCCTGCCGAGAGATACTATAATAATTCTCGAAGAGCCGGGTGAGATTGAAGAAGTTGCGAATGTGTTTTTAGAACGGCTCGAAGGTGCGAGCCGGCTTTACAACTGGTCGGATATTTACAAGGCGGTGTCCAATTTTACGCAGTTAAGAATCTGCCGATTCGCCACGGGGCAGCCGGGCGATTTCCTCAAAGTGGATATTAAAAGTGTGCAGAAGTTTCAGCATAAAGCAACCTCGGTGTGGGCGGGGCATAAGGCGGCGCTGGCCGAATTAGTGCAGGAGGCGAAACAAGGAAAAGAAGTGCTGCTTTACTGCGAGAGCTCGGCTGAACTCAAGCGGGTAGGCGAGATTGTAACAGACATTAACGAAGAAATTCCGGCAAGATTCAAACTGCTGTCAGGATTTATCCATCAGGGCTTTGTCGTAAATTCGTTAAAACGAATAGTAATAAGCCATCACGAGCTGTTCGGGCAATATGCGCTCAGGAGAAGGCGCAGACCTGCACGCCCAACGTCTCCGGTGGATACGCTCAGCGATTTGCAGGAAGGTGATTATGTCGTTCATGCTTCCTACGGTATCGGCAAGTTTTCAGGGGTGAAAACGATACGGGAAAAAGACGGCACGAATGAGTACCTTACAATTCAATATGCGGACAGCGTTAAGATCCAGGTTTCGGTCCGTAATATTGCGATGGTGCAAAAGTATATCGGTACAAGTCCGAAACGGCCGAAGCTGAGCAAGGTCGGCTCAAAAAGATGGCAAAAGCAAAAAGAAAAAGTTGCGAGTTCGGTTCGGGACCTCGCCGTCGAATTGCTCGATGTTCAGGCGAAACGTCAGGCGACAGGCGGGATTGCATTCGAGGAAGATTCGAGCTGGCAGGTGGAATTCGAAGAGTCGTTCGCTTATCAGGAGACGCCGGACCAGACCACAGCCATAGGGCAAATCAAAGCGGATATGCAGCAACCTGTGGCGATGGACAGACTGCTGTGCGGGGACGTGGGCTATGGCAAAACAGAGCTTGCGATGCGTGCGGCGTTTAAGGTGGTCGAGAACGGAAAGCAGGTTGCTATCTTAACACCTACAACGGTATTGTGTGTGCAGCACGGCAGAACTTTTACCGAGCGGTTTGCAGATTTTCCGGTTTGTATCGAGGTTTTAAATCGATTTAAGACGCCAAAGCAGGCAAAGGACATAATCGCACGGACAAAGACGGGCAGAGTCGATGTGCTGATAGGGACACATCGGCTTTTCAGCGGCGACGTTGGGTTCAAGGACCTGGGGCTTTTGATAATCGACGAGGAGCAGCGTTTCGGAGTCGAACACAAAGAAAAACTCAAAAGGCTGCGCGTCAACGTTGATGTTCTTACGATGACGGCTACGCCGATTCCGCGGACACTGCATATGTCGTTTTTGGGGCTGCGCGATATAAGCTCATTAGCGACGCCGCCATTGGACAGGCGAAGTATAATTACGACAGTTACCGCATATAACAACGAACTTATCAGAAAAGCAATCTACCGCGAACTGAACCGTCAGGGACAGGTTTTTTTTCTGCATAACAGGGTCAAGACGATTGAGAAAAAGGCGTGGGAAATTCAGAAACTGGCCGGCGACGCAAAGGTCAGCATCGCACACGGCCAGATGGGCAAGAGCGAGCTTGAGAAGGCGATGATAGAATTTGTGATGGGCGAGACGGACGTGCTCGTGTGCACAACGATTATCGAGTCGGGTCTGGATATTCCGAATGCGAACACAATTTTTATAAACGATGCAGACAGATTCGGCCTGGCGGAGCTGCATCAGCTCCGGGGCAGGGTGGGCAGGTATAAACATCGGGCGTATGCTTATATGCTGTTGCCGATGTCACGGCCGATTACACCGTTGGCGGCCAGGCGCTTGAAAGCCATCGAAGAATATTCGCATTTAGGGGCGGGCTTTAGAATTGCGCTGCGGGACCTGGAAATACGCGGGGCGGGCAATATATTGGGGTCTGAGCAGTCCGGCCATATCCAAATAGTTGGATACCAGATGTATTGCGAGCTGTTGGCGGAGGCCGTAAGGAAATTAAAAGATGAGCCGGTCGAGCCGATACCGACGGCGGTTGTCGATTTGGGATTTGCAACGTATATACCGAAAAACTACATTCCCATTAACCGGCACCGGATGGATGCCTATCGCAAAATTGCCGTTGCGAGGGGCGACGAGGACATCGAACAAATAAAAGGCGAATTAACGGATGTCTATGGGCCGATGCCGGATGAGATAAAGCTGCTGCTGGATTTAGCTGAGCTTCGAATCAAAGCGAGTAAGTGCGATATAAAAAGTATTGTTGCTTCGGGGCAGGATTTGATATTTTCATTTGCAAAAGACGCAAAGGCGCTGAGTGAATCTTTCTTTTCAAGTGTATCAGGAAAGGTTAGAATCTCCGATACGAGGACGGTATATTTGCGTTTGTCAAAGAATTATTTTGAGCCGAGGACGCTGATAAATGTATTGAGGAAAATGTTTAACCGCTGAAGAGCCGCCCATTCTGACCCTTCGGCTGCGCTCAGGGCAGGCTCTGCGCGGGCACAAGCGTCGCAGAGCACACAGAAAAAACCGAAATTCAAAAGAAGAAGATACGGATTATATAAAAGTAAATAGGCAAGAGAGGAGTATAGAGTGAGCTGCCCAAAGTATGAATCGGAAAATACAGAAGGCGTAACTGTTTGTGCTAAATGTGGTGCTGTTTCTGTGCTTCAGACTAAAGGGATCAGGTGGGTGGCAATAGCGCTGATGATTTTAGGCATCGTCTGGTTCTGTATTGCGGCACCAGCGGACACATTACCGCGAGCCAAGGTGTCGAGCAGTTTGACAAACTTTCGCAGGCCGGGTAATGATGAGGAATTAAAGTACTGGCTGAAGAATATGGTGTGGTTCCATCGCTTCACTAATGAAGAAATCCATGCTGCCACGGGTCTGACGAACGAAGAAGTCGCTGCTGCGTTAAAGAAATTTGACATTCGGCCGGACAATCAGCCAACGCGAGATGAGGGTGAGTCTTTACAGGTATTGCCCTATCCGGGAGGGCGTCATCCGCGAATCGGATTTCTTGAAGGGGCGATTGACCCGCAGCGGGAGACGAAGTTCAGTGTTTTTACGCCGTGGGATAAGGACAGCTATGTTGTTGTCGATGTACCCGAGGCTATCTGGTCGAACTTGGGGCTGACGTATCTGGCCCATACGCACATTGACACGATATGGACCAAACAGGGGATTGAGCTGCCAAAGCTGGAGTGGAACCGCTATCCCGATGGGACGCTGGATATTGAGCGGAAGCTGCCGAACGGGATTGCATTCGGCGTGAAAGCTAAGCCGGCAAAAGATGCAGTGCGGATGGAAATGTGGTTGAAGAATGGGACTAACGGAAAATTGACGGATTTGCGGGTGCAGATATGTATAATGGCAAAAATGGCGGCGGATTTTGAGCGGCAGACGAACGACAATAAGGTGTTCATGAATCCGTACGCTGCGTGCCGGAGTAATGATGGCAAACGGTGGATTATTACTGCGTGGGAAGGCTGCCACCGTCCGTGGGGTAACGCGAGATGTCCGTGTTTTCACTCGGACCCGAAGTTTCCGGATTTGGAGCCGGGCGAAACAAAGCGATTGAGAGGGTGGTTGTCTTTTTATGAGGGAACGGATGTCGAGGCCGAGTTTAAGAGAATCGAAGAAACCGGATGGCGCAACTTGTAAAGATTGCCCAAATTCCGAAAGGGCGAAAGTAAGCTGGAAGTTAACGGTATTAAATAAGAAGGAGATTTAACATGAGTAAGTACAGTAGAAATATTTTGGCAGTAGTAGCGGCAGTGCTGTTTATGGCAGGCTTGGGCTTCTCGGCGTCCGAGAAGGTTGAGACGCTAAGAATCGGTCAACAAGCGCCCGATTTTAATCTTATCGGTGTGGACGGGCGAAGTTATAGACTGGCGGATTTTGCAGATGCGGATGTCCTCGTTGTTATTTTTACCTGCAATCACTGTCCGACCGCCCAGGCGTACGAGGAGCGGATTATAAAGCTGGCAGCCGATTATAAGAACAAAGGCGTTGCGGTGGTGGCGATTTCGCCGAACGACCCAAGAGCGGTGCGTCTGGACGAATTAGGCTACTCGGATATGGGCGATTCGCTCGAGGATATGAAAACCCGTGCGAAAGACATGGGATACAATTTTCCGTATCTTTATGACGGGGACAAGCAAAAGGTTTCACTCGCATACGGGCCGGCTCGGACGCCACATATTTTTATATTTGACAGGCAGCGCAAATTGCGCTATGTCGGGCGAATCGATGATTCGGAGAAGCCCAGGCTGATCAAATCGCACGATGCGCGGAATGCGATTGCAGCATTATTAAAGGGGAAGAAGGTTCCTGTTGAAAAAACCGGAACAATCGGCTGTTCAATCAAATGGTCCGGTAAACGGGAATCCGCCAAACAATCTTTTGAGCGTTGGGCAAGAGAAAGTGTCGCTGTGGAAATGGCAGATGCAAAGAGCATAAAAGAACTTGTCAAAAACGATTCGGGGAAACTGCGATTGGTCAATGTATGGGCGAGCTGGAGCGGGCCCAGTGTGAAACAATTGCAGGAATTTGTTACTATGAACCGGATGTACCGCAAGCGTGATTTTGAGCTGATTACCATTAGTGCCGATTCGCCGAAGAGAAGAAATAGAGTCCTTTCATTTTTGAAAAAACACCAAGCGTCATGTAGAAATTATCTGTATGATTCGGAAGATGAATATCAGCTTATGGCGGCGGTGGATAAAGATTTGCTTGGTGGTATTCCATATACAATACTGATTCAGCCGGGTGGTAAAGTTATTTATCGTAGTCTGGGAATAATAGAACCGCTCGAACTCAAAAAAGCTATCGTCGAATATCTGGGACGATATTACAAATAGATGTAGAGATAGTAAAGTCGCAGCATCGAAGTCAGAAGAAAACATATAAGCAGGAGAAGAATTATGTGGGACAAAGTAAGTAAATTTCTATTTTTTGTTTTAGTCGGACTGGTATCGACAAACTGTTCAGGTCAATCCCGGAGCAAAGAAGGCAGGTCGCCTTTAGATGAGCTGCCGGCACATATAAAGCGGGTAACGTACTTTGGTCAGAGGGCGGACTTCTCGCACGATGGTAAACGAATACTGTTTATCGAAAAGACCTTCGGTGACGTATATGAAGTGGAACTGAAGACAAAGATTATCCGCGCAATGACACACCACTATTATCACGAGGGCTACACACGTGCGCTGTATCTGGCTAACGGTGATATTCTGCTATCCGGGGCACGGCAGTTCGACGCAACCAATCCGATGCCGAGCCGAAGTGAGAAGAATGCGGAGCTGTGGGTGCTGAAAAAAGACCTTTCAGCCGCTCCAGTGCCATTGGGCGAGAAGTGCTCCGAAGGACCGGCGGTTTCACGCAGACGTATGTGGATTGCATGGACGCAGGGCGGAGCATTCTATACAGCGAATATAGTTTATAAAAATGGTAAACCTGAACTGGCAGACAAGAAGAAGATTTTGGATAAGCGTGATTTAGACTTTGAGACCGGACTTGAGACTCAGAACCTTCGGCCGCCGGATGAGAAGGAGCTGATATTCAGCGCCTACGGTTACCAGGGCACGGAGGTTATGGGGCTGGACATCAAGACGGGCAAGGTGGTGAACTACTCGATGGCGCCAAACCAGTATGATGAGCCGGAAGGTATTTTTCCAGACGGCAGACATACGCTGGTCGAGTGTGATAAACACAATCGCAAGGGGACCCAGTATATCGACCTCTATAAGCTGGCGCTGGACGGCTCAGGAAGGACGGAACGTATGACTTTCTTTTCCGATTATCCGGGCTACAAGGCCTCGAATCCCGTAGTAAGCGACGATGGGCGGTATATAGCGTTTCAGGTTGCCAAGAGAGGCGATATGGCCGGCGTGGGAAGAGGTATTTTGATATTTGATTTAAAGATGTACGAGAGGGTAAAAAAATCCAGGGTGAACAGGCGGTGAAATCACGTTGAGCCGAAAACGCTGATAAACGTTCTGCGGAGAATATTTGCGAAGAAAAAATAATGAGTGGAACAAAAAATAACACACAAAAGAAAAGTCGTAAAACTTGCAAATTAGGGATAGCATCACTGGTTTTAGGGCCAGCTTATTTTTATGTTCTTTTAGCGATAAAATTGAATTTGCTGCAACCTTATTTTGTATCACCTTTATCCATCGGAGAAAAGTTATCTGTAACTGCCATTTTCCTGTCCGCACCGGTAGGTCTTACTCTCGGGATAATGGGCCTTGTAAGAATAAGAAAGAGCGAAGGATTGTTGAAAGGGCTGGGTTTTGCAATAGCGGGAGTAATTGTATCTGCAGTAATGACACTATTTCTTAGTTATCATCTAATGGAGTTTATGTTTATGCGCCCCATGCAGAAAAAAGTCATCAAACTGGTGTGTGGTACGAATTTAAGCGGGCTTGGAAAGGCGATGTTTGTTTACGCCAACGATTTTGGTGACGAATTTCCAACACCGGATAAATGGTGCGATTTGTTGATAGAATATGCTGAAATGACTCCCAAGCATTTTGTTTGCCCTACTTCGCAGGCCAAAGAAGGTCAAAACAGCTATGCTATGAATAAAAATGTGGCTGGAAAGAAACGATCGGGCCTTCCACTGGATGTTGTATTACTATTCGAGAGTGATAAACCCAACTGGAATCAGGTTGGTGGACCAGAGCTTTTGACCACAGAAAACCACAAAGGCAAGGGCTGTAATGTTCTGTTTGTTGATTTTCATGTGGAATTTGTGAAGACAGAGCGGCTTGGGAAGTTGAAGTGGGCTGTTGAGTAAGACAAACCTAAAAAGATAGATTCCGTGTCAAGCACGGAATGACATTGAGGGATGTTGGGTCGTTCGCCTGAAGTGGACTGGCGATGACAAACGTATTTCACTTGAGCTTATTGGCTAAGGCCGCACCAAATTCCCGTGCAAGTTTGCTGGCGCTGTATCGCTCCTTGTTATCGTAAGAAGCCGACAGCAAGATTTCCCCGTTGCTGTTTTTAGCTACCAGAGATACACTTTCGACAGCCTGACTCGAATAAGATGAGGTGCTAAGAAATGTTCCGCTTGATGTAGCTTTTGCTGTCATAAAAGTTGCTCCGGTGATGAAAACCGTCGCTGTATTGGAGTCACACAGTTCGATTTTTTTCCTTATGAACTCTTTTTCAATAACGTCTCTGATGACTTTTCCTACTTGTGGGTCCTCGCTTTCGAGCGGTGCGATATAGACACACGTGTGGGTAAGCTCTTTCAGGCGATTAGTGGTTACGATGTCGGAATTACAACCTGCGGATACACCTATCGCCAACAATCCAATAAGCCAATATAACCTGTTCATTTTTTGCTCCTAACCTGTTTTTTACCGGTAAAAATTTATTTATTCAGCATATTCTCGTGATTACCAGAAATGCTCTTATAGATTATACTATCTCGGTGCCCGGATTGGAATAAATTTTGCCATTGTCGAATAAAATTTGAAGTGGGCAAAAGCAGGATTTCGGGCACAGGCAGGTGAGAATATACCTGTGGGGTTGAAAAAATAAGGATTGCAATTTTGCGAATTTATCCTTAGATTAGCTGTGTAAGTTGGCCGTTAGTATTCCGGAGTGAGGAGATTGATGATTTTAATTGTATCAGGGAGCAGATTATGGCAGAGGTTAAACCGAGCCGGGAAGAAGCCTTCTCGCTGCTGAAAGAATATAATAAAAATGAAGGATTGATTAAACATGCTCTGGCTGTTGAGGGGGTGATGCGCTACTTTGCCCGCAAACGCGGCGAGGATGAGGAAAAATGGGGCGTTATCGGTTTAGTTCATGACCTGGACTATGAGCAATTTCCCGAGCAGCACTGCCGAAAGACCGAGGAGATTCTCAGCACTCATAACTGGCCTGCTGAGTACATCCGGGCTGTGGCCTCGCACGGCTGGGATATATGCACCGGTGTCGAACCTCAAAGCGAGCTGGAAAAGGTCCTTTATACCGTAGATGAGCTTGTCGGACTTGTAGTGGCTACGGCGCTTGTGCGGCCGAGTAAGAGTGTACTTGATATGAAAGCCAAATCAGTTAAAAAGAAATGGAAAGATAAATCCTTCGCTGCGGGCGTGAGTCGGGCAGTTATCCAAAAAGGCACCGAGATGTTGGGCGCCGAATTGGGTGAGATTATCGATGACGTGATTATGGGGATGCGCGAGGTGGCTGATGAAATCGGGCTAAGAGGTAATTGTAGTTCTGAGTGTTGAGTGTTTACTTTGAGTTGGTGAGTTCGAGATTGGGATATGCGTAAGTGTGTTTTTGTATCAGTGTTAATGCTTTTGCTGACAGGCGGCTGTGGTAGCGGTAGTAACCTGACCGAGGCTGAATTGGAACGTCAGGCTCTTACGCGGAAGATAAGACAAGTGGAATCCTCGGGCGGATTTGTGCTGATGGTCGGCGGTGAGACTGTAACCAGCGGTGAGATAATCGAGTCGCCGATGGAATTAGGTGGGACGTTTGTATTGCCTATAGAATACTTTAAGCCGATTGCGCAGGTAAGTGAGCTCGAGCAGTTCAAAGAACGAACCAGAGGCCAGTTTAAAGAAATTCTTACGAATAAAATCTCGAATATGTTGCTTTACCAGCAGGCCAAAAGAGAAGCAGGGAAGAATATTGAGGATGCCCTGGAAAAGCAGGTGGAAAAGGCGTTGAGAGAATTTGTTTTGGGCTTCGGGGGTGACCAGATCAAGGCTGACGAAGCACTTCAACAAAGGGAGATGGACTGGAAGAGCTTTAGGGAATATCAGAGAAAATTGATTCTCATTCAATGGTATGTAGCAAAGAAATTGCCTAATAACAGGCCAATTACTTATCGTGAGTTGAAGGACAGCTACGATAAGATGAAGGACGATTTTTTTGCTATACCTGTGGTGATACAATTTCGTCTGATTGATATTCAGCCAGCCCGGCTGAGAATATGGGCGCCGGCTGATCCCCGGGAGCTTGCAAAAAAGTTAGCTTCCAGATTGCTCGAACGCATACAATCAGGTAAGGATTTCGGCGAATTGGCCAAGCAATATTCACACGGGCCTATGCGAGAGTTCGGCGGATTGTGGCAGCCGATGCAGCCGGAGTCTTTAGCTTCGCCTTATGATATGCTTGCCGCTGAAGCAGAGAACATCGAAGCCGGCCAGATTGCAAGCTTAGTAGTAACTCCGGAACATGTTTTCATAATGAAGCTGGAAGAAAAACAAACAGCCGGTTACGAACTTTTTGAAAAGGTGCAAAGGCAAGTAGAAGATAAGATCCGTCTCGACCGGCATAAAGAAGCTGTTGATAGAGTTAATGCCGAACTTATGGAGCAGGTGGAACTGAGCAAAACGGACGAATTCATAGATTTTTGCCTGGAGAGGATTTATCAAATGCGCAACCAGCCAGTAACAGTAAAAAGAGATATATACAGAAGTACAGAGACACAGAGGCGCAGAGATACAAGGACACCGATACCCAGAGGCGTGGGAATACCAAGTAGTTTAAGAAGAAGGTAAAAGTAAAAAAAGAGTAATATCATACAAAGAAGCAGCTCCCTGCCGCCCGGTTTGCCGGGTGGAAGTTTGTCGGGAATGACTTGAGAAAGTGGGATTAACGGATGGAGATTATAGCACACGGTATAGACCTTGTAGATTGTCCACGGATAGAAGAAATGGTAGCCCGGCACGGTGAGCGCTTCATCCAGAGGGTTTTCACTGCTGCTGAGCAGGCCTATGCCGAGGCAAACAAAAATAAAATAGAGAAATTAGCCGGTCGCTTCGCGGCCAAAGAAGCCATTCTTAAACTTGTGGGGACAGGATGGCGAGGTAAAATCGCCTGGACGGATATAGAAATAATAAACAATAGTAGTGGTCAGCCGGAAGTTACTCTGGGCGGGGAGGTCGAGAAAATTGCCGACAAACTTGGAATTAAACATATAAGCGTGAGCATTACACATACTGCAAATTTTGCCATTGCATCGGCAGTTGCGCTGACGGAGAAGGGACAGCCCTGAATTTCCTAATTTCCACAAATTTCCAAATATGAACTCATCGGGCAGATGTTTAAGATGAGACTTTTTCTATGCGTTCAGCTATCCACACTTTGAGAGTTGTAATAAATAACTGTTTCTTCAAACTCTTTTTCTGCAGCTAAAAGAAATTTTACATCCATGCTATTTTTTTCTATTTTTTTGAATACTTTTTTTGTGGATATTGCCGGGAGAGAGCCTTCTTCAAAAGCATCGATTCTTTTTTCAGCCTCATCAGCCCATAAAGAATCTATAGTTTCTCTGTCTGAAAATTCAAAGCTGTGGAAAAGCTTTTCGATAAGCTCTGCACGTTCAATAGGGGAAAGCGACAGGGCCCTTTTTAATATTTGTTTTGTATCTGCCGTCATAATTGTTCCTTTTGTCTAAATTATGCCATAAATATTATCTCGTAAGAAGCCGTAACAGTCTCTACTGCACATTCTAATACCATTATTAGAGAAATGACATCAATTGTCAAGACTTGATTAGAACGTTCAAAAAGCTATACTGGCTAAATATGTCTAACAGAACGAAAACAAACGAGTTTGATTGCGTTGTTATAGGTGCTGGTCACGCCGGCGTCGAGGCTGCTCATGCCGCCACGAGAATCGGCGCCAAAACCTGCCTTATAACCATCAGCAAAGACACGATAGCCAAGATGAGCTGTAACCCGGCTATCGGTGGTCTTGCAAAAGGACAGATTGTGCGCGAAGTCGATGCACTGGGAGGGCTGATGGGATTGGCGATAGACGCAACGGGGATTCAGTTTCGCCTGCTGAATCGCTCGAAAGGCCCGGCTGTGCAGGCCCCAAGGGCGCAAGCGGACAAATACAAATACAAAGATTATATTCGTACACAACTCGAACAGACCGCAAACCTGACCATAGTCGAAGCGATAGTAACGCAGATTGTAACTGAGAAAAATAATGTGCGAGCGGTGCGCTGTCGTGACGGCAGGATATACAATGCTCCAACGGTAATTCTGACTACGGGTACATTTCTTCGCGGCTTAATGCACATAGGAACCCAACAGTTCGCCGGTGGACGGCTCGGTGAGCCGGCTGCCAATGAGCTTTCTGATAGTCTCCGACAGCTTGGATTGGAACTTGGAAGGCTGAAGACCGGCACACCAGCCAGATTAGATGCGGCAACAGCGGACCTGGACAAGCTCGATGTCCAACTTGGAGACGAAAGACCGGTGCCTTTCTCATTTATGACCGAGAGAATAGACCGGCCACAGGTTCCCTGCTGGATAACCTATACGAATGAAAAAATACACAAGCTAATCCGGGACAATCTGCATCGCGCACCGCTTTATTCCGGACAAATCACTTCCACAGGTCCCCGGTATTGCCCAAGTATTGAAACAAAGATAGTGCGTTTTGCTGACAAGAAGCGGCATCAGGTGTTTCTGGAACCTGAAGACGAAGAAAAAACGACTATCTACTGCAACGGCATAAGCACTTCTCTGCCGAAAGATGTGCAGGAACAAATGCTCAAGCTGCTGGGCGGAACAGAGAATGCCCGGATTGTTCATTACGGCTATGCGATTGAATACGATTATTGTCTGCCGATTCAACTAAAGCCCAACCTGGAGACCAGGAAAGTGTCAGGGCTGTTTCTGGCAGGACAGATAAACGGGACCAGCGGGTATGAAGAGGCGGCGGGGCAGGGTATCGTGGCAGGTATAAATGCGGCTGGGAAGTTACAGGGTAAAGAGCCGCTCATACTCGGTAGAGACCAGGCATATATCGGAGTGATGATAGATGATTTGCTTACCAAGGGACTTGATGAGCCGTATCGGATGTTCACGTCGCGAGCGGAGTATCGGCTTCTGTTAAGAGCTGATAATGCGGACAGAAGATTAACGCAAGTCGGCAAATCGGCCGGACTCGTGGATGAAAAACGATGGGCAAAATTTCAGAAAAAAATCGAGAACATCAATACCCTCAAGAGCTATCTGAAAAATAACCGTTCCGGAGGGATAAGTTTGTGGGACCAGCTTCGCCAGCCAGGTAATATTCTTGCGGGAACAATTGCTGAGAACCCTGACGTTAAAAATATGGACCTTGCTGAAGATGTGTATCAGGCTGTAATTATCGATGCCAAATATGAGGGTTACTTAGCTAAACAGGAGCGTCTGGTGGCCGGCTTCAGGGCTTTGGAGAATAAAAAGATTCCAGCAGATTTGGACTATAACAGCATCGCACATCTTCGGGCGGAGGCCAAAGAGAAGCTGTCGGTTTTTAGGCCGAGCACCTTCGGTCAAGCTTCTCGAATAAGCGGCATAACGCCGGCTGATATTACGGTGGTTCAAATTCATCTGAAAAAAAACAATGACCGAGTTATCTGAGAACATTTACAACAGCCGAGCAGCACGGAATGAACCAAAGTTTAAGCTCTGGCGTTCGGTTGGATTGCTGCTGACATACAAATGCAACTGCGCCTGTGAATTCTGTTATTACAACTGCGGCCCGGAAAAGAACGGGCTTATGTCCGTAGATACGGCTATAAGTGCGTGGCAGTCACTGAAAATCCTCGCCGGCGATAGCGCAAAAATCCACATCACCGGCGGTGAACCATTTTTGTATTGGGACCGGCTACAGGAAATTCTGGAAGAGGCAGGGAATCAAAACCTCGGCAAAGTTGATTTGATAGAGACAAACGGTTTTTGGGCTACCGGTGAAAAAATCACGAGGCAGCGACTGAAGAAGCTCGACAAACTCAGGGTACGTCGGCTCAAAATCAGCACAGACCCATTTCATCAGGAGTACCTTGACATAGAGCCGATACGTCGATTAGCCGAGATAGCAAGCGAGATTTTGGGTCATGAGCGTGTTCTGGTTCGCTGGCGAAAGTATTTAGATGACCCAATAAAAATGAAAAGTCTATCATCCGCCGAGCGCGAGCAAAAGTATATCAGCGCTATGAACGATTATCCCTGTCGCTTTACCGGCCGTGCAGCCGGGCAATTAGCTGGATTGGTTGCTTCAAAACCGATAGAGGTACTTGCTTCGGCGAATTGTAAATCGGACCTGCTCGGCGCCAAAGGTGTGCATATCGACCCGTTCGGCAACGTGTTCAGCGGTACGTGCAGCGGCATCATTATCGGGAATGTAAACAAAACCGGGCTTGATGATATCTGGAAGCAGTTCGGCCCTTCAGGAAATGAGTTTATCAGCACACTCTTTAATTTCGGGCCTTATGGACTGCTCGATGAAGCCGGCAAATTAGGTTACAAAAAAGCAAAAGTCTATGCAAGCAAATGCCATCTTTGTACGCATATCCGGCGGTTTTTCTTCGATAACGGTCTTAAGCAACCAATAATTGGTCCTGCAGAATGCTACTGAATCGGTATAAGGCCTTAAATAAACAGGAGTTACAGATTAGAAATCCTTTAGTGTAATAGTCAGATGACCATTACAAATGACTAATGACTATGTGCGCTGCGGATAGCGTAGAGGAATAACTAAATGCTGCATGCACAACGCAGCACGCTAATCAGCGGCTTTTATCGCATCGATAAGTTTGAGCGTGCCTTCGTATAGGCTTCTGCCGATTATTACCGCTTCGGCGCCCAATTCGGCCAGTTTTTTAATGTCACTTAACTCTTTTAC
>JADFJC010000042.1 GCA_022566315.1 Planctomycetota bacterium | reverse complement strand
TTCAAACCCAATCAAACCCAATCTCCGAAAAGCCAAAATGAATGTAAACTTAACTTTAACAAAGGATTACAGAAAAAAAGATGATTTCTTAGTCCGAATAAACAAACCCAATCTTGTTAATGGCCCAAAATGAACGTAAACGCTTTTTTACAAAAGGATTATAAAAATGAAACCGCCTTCCGGCCCAAAAAAACAAACCCAAAACAAAGCCAATTTCTTCAAAGGCCAAAATCGCATGCCAAAAAATATAGCACAGTTTCCGCATTTTGCGTTTGGCATTTGAGGCTTTTTATGTTAAATTTTCAATAGGGGCAAATCCAAAAGACCAACAATGGGGGACGGCCGATAAAACGTGTCTATTAGGAAGGGAGAATCTTAATGAGAGGCTGGAGAACTAAAATCGTGTTTCTGCTGATAGTCTATCTTGGCGGCTTTGTGTGTAAAAGCACTATCACCCCGCCGTCTTATAACAATCTGACTAATGGGGTCTGTGAAACATTGAAATAAGTTTTGAATAAAAATTAGCCATAGATATACAGCTTGTCATTTTCACAAAAGCCGGCATCCATTGCTTTATTACTTACTCAACAGCCTGCTCGGCCAATGGCAAGATACGGAGGAACCCCACACCGACAATTAGGCAGAAAATAAGATAAATAGTATAGTTTCCGCATTTTGCGCTTGGCATTTGAGGCCTTTTATGTTAAATTTTAATTGAGGCAAATCCAAAAGGCCAAGGGGCGACCGGCCGATAAAATGTGTCTTCGGAAGGGAGAATCTTAATGAGAGGTTGGAGAATCAAATTCGTATTTCTGCTGATAGTCTATTTTGGCGGCTTTGCAACTGCGATTTATACTTTGGCACCCGTATCTGAGAATAAAGCCAATGCCTCCGCTAATTCTTCGTTTCTGCGAAGCAAAACGGCGGGAGAAAAAAACTCTGTATTTTCGGCGCTCAAATCAGACGAGCTCGCAAAATCTTTTAATACAGGGATACACAAGTGCATTGAGTTCAGTAAGGATGCTGCCTGGCGTACAGCAAAGTTCATAAAACAAAAGATTGACCAAAGGCAATCTCGAACTGACAGCTAATAGCTCTGATGTTCTTAATTGCTGACTTATATTCGTATATACGTTGCTGAAATCTTTGGGAGGGGAGGACGTGCGTATATGCAACATCGGCTGGCCGTGGGTCCCCAGGTGGCCCACGGCCTTCAGAATATCAGAACCAAACTCTTGTCTCTGGAGTATTAGGACTGGTAAAGAAATTAGTTCTTGAGTCTTACTTGCTTGTTAAACATACGCAGTTGCACGTCAATAGCGCTTAGTACCCAATCTATGTAATGCAATTTATGAGCGGGCCGGTGGTGTCCTTCGTTCATCAAGCCACTTTGGACGGTTTTTAAGAATTTGCTTATTGTTTGCGGGCTAATTTCTGTAGGTACGGCAGCCCACTGCTTTAACTGCTCATACTGTTGCTGTAATTTTCGACTGCCCCTTAACTGCTCGGCAGTCAAATAATCCGCCGGATTGTAGGCCAACTGGAGACCCTTAAGACACAAAATTAACGGCTCATAGTTGGCCCTTTGTTCCAGACGAATAAATTTGTACTGCTGGACATACGTAGTTGCCTGTGCCGGGGGTTTGTCTGCAATCTCGTCTGCCCCCAGGTACCATCTGCGCTTGCTGGTTCTGGCAAATACAAGTTCTTCATCCCGACGTTCGGTGCTGCCAAGTGCAGCATCGGGGTATTGTGTTATCTCATCATAGCCCATCCTCGAGACCCACAGTCTGCCGGTGTCCTTTAGTTCAGGACCACCGCCAAGCACAAGCAGGCACTTGACAAAACCCAAAGGTAGAATTTTTTGATTGCCGAGCTGCTTTCTTCGAAGCTGGAAAGAAAGATGCAAACTATGTGGGTGGATGTCATAGAAATTGACGATCTCGTGTATCAACTGATTAAGAAGCCACGGGTCTGCGGTTGCCGGCCGGGACAGTTCTCCGCGGATATTCAGCCTTCCAGGAGCAAGCTCCAAAAAACCGGACCGCCGCGCCTGGTCGGTTGAGCCTGTGTGGTCATCGATATAGCCTCCGAGTTTCCAGGATAAAACATCCAGACGAAAATCATAGAAATACTTAAATCCATCATACACCGGGTCAGTCTTTTTCTGAATGCTTCTCTGTGGTTCGACAGCCGCAGGACCAAGATTACTCAGTTCAATCTCAATACCTAATGGAACCAGACCAGGTTGAAGACTCGAATGAATTCGACTCAGCTTTGCACGTGCAATGCGAGCATCAAACATGCTTTTCGCCGCGCGTACGGCGTATTTGATATAGTCAATGAGGTCGTGTTTGTCACGCGGCATTGTTTCAAGGCTTTTCTCGATAATCAAATCAACACCACTGCTGTTTGCATTTACCATTTGCAAAGCCGCAAGCACACTAACCGACCGCTTAAAATATCTTTCTGAAATACGCATATGCTCAAGTTCAAAGCGGTATCTCGACTGGATTTGTTCTTCGAACTGACTGAGCAGCACCTGCTTTATAACCAAAGCTAAATAGTTTTCCATAAACGGCCTGGCCTGGGGGTCGCTGTATAAGTGTTTTATGCTCGGCCGAGGCCGGTCAAGCTCGTGTTCGAGATAATAATCACTAACGGCATCGGTGTGATAATGGCTCATGACCAGGTCGCGTTCTGTGGTTGCGAGCAGCTCCCTGTCGGCTCGGCGTTCCGATTCCGCATCTGCCGTTCGTTCGCCGGGGCGAGTGTGCCTTTTGATAAATTTCTCAATGCGTTTTCGCAGCCAAAGTTCGTGTATCAGGTTAACGTGGAACCTGTCACCAAAACGCTTTGCCATTGAGTTGTGAGTTACCAGGTAAGACTGGGCTTCAACCTGACCATTTGCCGTGTTGATTTGTACTATTTCTCTTTTATAACGCTTGCCTTCATACCTGTCGATTTCTGCCATTGCCCAGGCGGGAATATCATAGACCACCAGGCCTTCAATTTTTGAAGATGGAGCCGCGACGGCATAAAAATAGACATTGTCCGGGCTGACTTTTCGATAACGTGGAAGGAATGCTGGTTCGGCCCAAAGGGTCTCATTGTCAATTTTAGAGGCTTTTCTGGTAAAACTTAAGCCGCTGACCGATTGAAAGATTCTGCGGTCCCGCAGCGAGCCGTAGATAAACAGATTGACTTTTCCTTCGTTCATACGTCGTCTTTCGTATTTCGTTATCCGTGTTAATCTATTTCAATCCGTGTAATCTGTGTTACCGGATTTGGCTTCGCAACTTTAATAGTTCTTTGAACGCACGAAAAATTACCCGAAAATTCGCACCGGTTTGCGCCCCGGCTGTCCGTGGGTAATGATGGATGCCTTTTTGAGTTATACGATAACCTTTGCGAACAGCCCGAGCTAAGATTTCAGCGTCGATAAGGGCACCGGTGCTTACCAGTTTAATGTTATCAAAAATTTCCCTTTTGTATAACTTGAAAGCGCAGTCGATGTCGCGGACTCTCATACCGAACAGCAGGCAAACTAATTTCGTCCAGCACCAGCCATTGATTTTGCGTATAAGATTATCCTGACGGTCCAGTCGATAGCAGCTAACAATATCGTAGTGCTCCATCAACCCCAGCAGCGGCGGCATTTCGTTAATATCGAATTGGCCGTCGCCGTCCGTATAAAAGACAAGCTCTTTTGTTGCCGCTTTGAAGCCGGATTGCAAGGCTGCTCCGTAACCGAGATTGGTCCGATGATGCACCACTTTTACCCCGCTGTTTTGGCCGGCAAGCTCGTCGGCAATTTGGCCCGTGCTGTCCGAACTACCGTCGTCAACGATAATTACCTCGAAGTCGGCTTTAAGCTTTTCTAAGGCGGCAAGAGCCTGTTGAACTACGCGGGCGATGTTGTCCTGTTCATTATAGCAGGGGAAAAAAACACTAATAGAAACATTCTTTACCAACTCGGTCATAATCAGAAATAAATTATGTTATTAAACTTGTGCTTACCACCTCTTGCTTTGAGCTACTCTGAGCAATTCACCTATACATTTTTTCTGTTGAGCGGCGTAAGAGTTCGCGAGTTTTGTGTCCTTCTGTGTTCGGGCGACACTCTCCAAATAAAAGCATGCTAACCGCGCGGCTCCAACTCTGTTGCGATAGCCATCCTGTTCGGCCCAATCAGCCCCATTTTCTGTGAATTTCTCGACATAATCTTCGCAAAACTTTTTAACGTCAGGTTTTATCTCAGCGAATCCTGAAGCAACAAGTATTATTTCGCGCATAGGGGCCGGTGATTCGTTCAAATTGAAGGCTTTGACGGCAAAATCAAATCCCTTCTTTTTCTCGGCTATTCCAAGACGATAGTAAAGCCAGCTATGGGCACGAATAAGGTTCTTATGGTAATCATCAGGGTAAACGGTTTTTCCGTTAAATATGCCGTCATAAAGTGCCTTGCCCCGGGGCGTTCTTTTATCAACGAACAATTTTTGCTTATTATTGAAGAAGACAAGAGGCCAATTGGGATTACGTTCAATGCCCTGTATGGCATGATAGGACGTTTTTAGATAATACTTATGCCGCGGAGGAGCGCTATACGTTGAATGGGGCATTAAGACTACCCAGACATTACGTTCTCTTAGCTGTTTATCCATCCACTGGCCGATATCTACATAATCTGCTCCGGTTAAATTTTGTCCTCTGGCCCGGGCACGTGCCACTATCTGGCCTGTAACCAGGCCCCCGGACGTAATATTCGTCCAAGTGTCGAAGGCTTTGCGGTCATAAGCTGCCTGTGCTCTGCCATCCATAAACAACTGCAGAGGCGTAAAGCCGGTATTCGGGTCAGGCTCCTGACCCCAGGCGATGAAGCCGCCCTCAGTCCAGTAATTAAACATTTTACCTTTTAATTTGTTATCTTTCATAAACTTAGTGGCGTAAAACGGTTTTTGCCCAGAGTCGGTCATACGCATAAACATTGAAGTTAATTTTGGGTCGCGAGGCCAGGCGTCAATATAAATACGCTTAAATTTGAACCCCCACCATGTGCCGAAAAACACAACCGCCACGGAACCGGCAAACACAAGAAACAATTGTAGATTATATGGCATCACAGAGACAATTAGACGATTGTTTTTCCGGAAGTTACGCACTGCTGAAATTGCACGGACGAGATGGTCGATGAGCATCGCTATAACCGGGCAGGCCACGATGGCGGCTATCGGTATAAACCGGCGGGAACGGATGGCCATATAAATGGTAAGAGCTGCGATGAGCATTAGTGATATATCGATTTTGGGCCATTGATACTCACCTGAACTTTTTACTTTTCGCTTACGATATCTGCTGACAGAGCGAGGTGCGAATATCAGGACAACAGACCAAATTAGCAAAACCAACCAGCCAATAATATACATTACTAAAAAAGGTTTTGCAGTACCGACAGGATTAGTCCAGTCGAAAGCAGGACGCCATTCGTGGATGTTACGCCATCTCGCAGCGTGTTCGCTGACACTGATGATAAATGTATGAGTCAGATTCGTTAAATGAAAAGGGTTGAACAAAACCGTAGCTAAGAAAGCAACAAAATAAGCTGCGATTGTATGATATACGCCCTTCCATCCAATAGAGACAAGATTTTTCTTGAAAAAAATCAGGACAATATCCAAAACTATCACCAGGACTAAAAACATAAATGTGGATAATGTAAGGCCGGCTTTGGAAAAAACAAAATATAGGAACGGCCAGGCAGTAACATTGTATAAAATCGCAGTCCATTTTCTGTTGCAATTGCCAAGCAGGTGCAAACCTATAAACGGGATGAGCATTATGAATACGTAGATATATCCGCCGTGGACATTGCACCAGAAAACCGTTACCGGCACAATGAGCCATATATACAACACGTTTCGATATGTGGCAAGGACAAGTATGAGCAAAAAGACAGCCACTAACATATTTGAAAAACCCGCGGGGCGAATATCAAGAAATGAACGGCCTATAAACATTGCAAAGCAGGAAAAAACAGCACAGAGAACCGGATTCACCCCCAATAACCGAGCCGTGTAATAAACACAAATCACGGTCAATATGTAAATAGCGAATTTCCAATAGACCAGCGCATTGGAAGAAAAACTTACGCCGTCTGCGTATGATGATTGGGGAATCAACGAATAGAATATAACATGTGTCAGCCAGTTCTGGTTGACCCAGCCGGTCGGATGCCAGTATTTAACGGTCTCGATGCCGACTTTGTTCGTTATCCATTGGGCCCAGTTTGGCCAGGTTTTGATCTCTTCTTCCGTCGGGCCTGCTTTGTGCGAATTTGCGCTGAACGGCTCGACTGTATCTACTCCGTGATTGACAAAATGTCGCCCGCAGGCCATCGCAACCCAGGTATCGCCGGCTGCAACCATATGTGTGCAGGCATGGAATGCAAAAATAAGAATTGCCAGCCAACAGAGGACAGACGACAGGCGACGGAGGACTTCTGACTTCTGGCTTCTGACCTCTGACTTCTGACTTCCGACCTCTGACTTCCGACTTCTGACTTCTATTGACTTAGCCATTCTTCCAGTCTGTCTAATCCTTTGGTAATCTGCTCGAACGAACAGGCAAAGCTCAAACGAACATTATTATCACAGCCAAACGGCAGCCCCGGAACCAGCGCGACCTTGGTCTGTTCCAGAAGCGCTTTTGCAAAATCCATACTGCCGTTAATTTTCGCACCATTAATATTTCGGCCATAATGGCTTGAAACATCAGGGAAACAGTAAAAAGCGCCGGTGGATTCGGAGCATTGGACGCCTTCGATACTGTTCAGCCGCTCGGTCATATACTTGCCTCGACGCTCGAATTCTTTCCTCATATTTTCTATGGCCTGCTCAGCAGGCTCACCAAAAGCTGCTATCGCCGCGTACTGACAGAAGGTTACAGGGTTCGAGGTCATGTGAGATTGAAGACGTCCCATTGCCTTTATAACTTCCAGCGGCCCGGCGGTGTATCCGAGACGCCAGCCCGTCATAGAGAAAGTCTTACTAAAGCCGTTAAGAGTCAGAGTTCTATCGTAGGCATCTTCACTCAGTGAAGCAAAGCTCACAAACCTGGTATCGCCGTAGATTAGCTTTTCGTAGATTTCATCCGAAAGCACCGCCACTTTCGTTCCTTCAAGAACCTTTGCGATGCCTTTTAGCTCTTCTGGCGTATAAGTAAACCCACCCGGATTATTGGGTGAGTTAATCAACAGCATTACGGTTTTTTCCGTGATGGCCTCTTTCAACTGCGACGGTGTAATTTTGTAGCTGTTATCTTTATCAGTTTGAATAATTTTAGCAACAGCACCGGCCAGCTTTATCGTCTCAGGATAAGTTACCCAGTAAGGTGTAGCCATGATAACCTCGTCACCAGGGTCAAGCACCGCCTGCATTGCCTCGTAAACTGAGTGTTTGCCGCCGATATTGACTATGATTTGGTCAGGACTGTATTCGAGACCATTTTCCTTTTTGAGCTTTTCGGCGATAGCGGTCCGCAACTCGACTATTCCCGCTGCGGCTGTGTATTTCGTCTTACCTGCCTTCAGCGCCTTGATAGCGGCATCCTTGATATAATCGGGCGTATCGAAATCCGGAGCCCCTGCTCCAAAACCAACTACGTCCACACCCTGGGCCTTTAATTCCTGTGCCCGTGCCGTAACAGCGATAGTTGCCGATGGCGGCACATCCTGAGCTCGTTTGCTGACTTTCATCTTCTTTGCACCTTTCAAATTTGAATCTTCTTTACCACGTTAAGGAGAACTCTCTAATGGAGTTTACGTAATCAACCGTACTATTAAAAACAAAACAGCAAAGCCGGTCAAGAAGATACCATATTCTACAAGATAGAGGCATCGAATTTATTGACAGCTACTTATACAACTGCTAATCTATTCCACGTTTTCACGAGGACAAGTTTTATGAATCGCGCTTTCCAAATTGCGGCCGTACTCGTCAGAGGACAGAGGTCAGAGGACAGAACTTCTGACTTCAGTTTTCTGTCTTCTGACTTCAGTTTTCTGTCTTCTGGCTGGCTGTGCCGGCCCTGAAGAAGAGCCGATATGGGAGAATGTCAAAATCGGCGACCTGGCCCCCCATCGCGGCGGCAAACCGCCGTCTGTGCGGCTGATAAAAACGATAAATTTCGACCTCCACATCTTTGAAATACCCGCCGAAAACATCGACAAACTGGACGATACTCGCAAGACTCTATATACAAAGCCTCTGCGATTTAACAGCCTTCATGCCTTCGGCGACAACTCGTTTTCAGTCCACTTCGGCCAAATCCGAATGTTGGACGAAATCTATAATTTGCTGCTTGCCGCTAATGGCAAAATAATAGCGAGAGTTTCGCTGATGTTGGCCGACGGCCAGACCGAGTCCATTGCCATCACCGGAATAAACAGCCCACGAACCATATTCTTCACTTCAACTTACGGCTCAAGGGAAGGAGCAAATGTTGGGCCCGGCATCCTTGCCCTGCGGATTAAAACCCGAAAAATCCCCGACTCAAGAGGAGTTTGCAACGTTACTGTCTATCCGGTATATTCGCCACCAATGATAAAAAGTGCAATCCCACAATTAGATGCACGGACAAAACTACGCGAGTTTCCCTTCAGCGCCGCCGCTTTCGAACTGAAAATGGGCCCGGGCGATTTCGTCCTGCTCGGACCTAAAGAATACGTCAGCGACCAAACGGCTTTAGGCGGCCTGTTCTTCAGCAATCCCAAAGGCAGCCTGTTCTTCAGCAAAACCGAGCGTAAACCGCCCGAATTTAAGCCCGCCGTCAGAATATTCTTACTCGTTTGTACCAGGATAAATTATTGACCGCCCTATGCCCAACCCGACAGTGATATTGTCTCGATGCAGTGATTACAGCCGGACCAGCATTGCCGAAGCGATAGAAAGACAGTTCGAGCTTCTCGGCGGACTGGAAAAATTTGTAACCCCGGGCGACACCGTCTTGCTTAAGCCGAATTTAATCGCCCCAAGGTCTCGACGTCACGCCACACAGACCGACCCTGCGGTAATTCTTGAAACCGCCCGCCTCTTAAAAGATTTCGGCGCGAGGCCTTTTGTTGGCGATTCACCAGCTTGGGGCAATGTGTTTACCTGTGTAAAAGCACTACGGCTGGAAGAACCACTGAAGAAATTGTCTGTGCCGGTAAAACAGCTCGATAAACCAAAATGGTCTCGAATAGGAGCCAAAAACATCAGGGTCGGCATAAGTTCAGTTGCTCTCGACGCCGATGTCATTATAAATCTGCCGAAGTTCAAATCGCATCAGCAATTGACAGCGACGTTTGCCGTTAAAAATATGTTCGGCTGTGTCAGCGGCAAGCGAAAGGTACTCTGGCACTTTACAAAGGGCAAAAACACCAAGGATTTTTGCGAATTGCTTATCGAGATATTCAAATTTCTAAACCCCGCCTTTACTATCATCGATGGCGTTGTAGCAATGGATGGCCCCGGCCCAATTAAGGGCAGAGCCAGACCTTTGGGCTATCTTCTCAGCGGAACCGACCCAATCGCCTGCGAAACCATCTGCGCCAAACTAATCGGTATCAATCCCCAAGACGTGCCGATTATCAAAACAGCAAGACAAATGGGATTCGGCTGCTCAGACCCATCGAAGATTGAAATCATCGGCGACAATTTCCCGAAAAGTATATGCACGGATTTCCAACTACCCAAACTGGTTCCACTCAGGTTCTCACTCCTCCACGTCTGCAAAAGCATCGGCAAACAAATATTGCTCCTCGCCAAAGCCGCTACCAAGAAACTCCATTCCGACAAAACCTAACCTACCCAATATCCGACGCCAGTGCTGAAAAAAACTTGTCCCTCTCAGCCTGGCTGAACTCCTGCCCATAGAATATTAAAAAAATTTCTTTTTTCATTTCCGTCTCCGTTATCCCGGGACGGCTATTATAAATGGCACTGCGTACTATTTGTTTGGCGGTATCGTACATAGAACAGCCCATCAGCAAACGCTGCTCACCGGATTTGCGCATCATTAATTCTCGAAATCGAATTGCAATGTCAGGATGTGTGTCATTCATTGTGTTACCTCTTTGTAAATCCTTTGCAAATCCAACTTCCGTGGCGGACTTCGGCAGCATACCAAATTACATTATCCGCAGCAAGATAATCCCGTATGCCTCTGTGTTGCTAAACCAAGGTCAATTCCTGGAACGTTGACAGTCACTGCTAATTTGGCTAATATCCAGTTCTATGCAGGATAAATCCATTAATATTCTCGGTATCGAGACCAGTTGCGATGAGACTGCCGCGGCTGTGGTTGCCGATGGCAAAATCGTCAAATCATCTGTAATAGCTTCGCAAACCAAGCTGCACGAAAAGTACGGCGGCGTTGTCCCCGAGCTTGCTTCCCGCGCACATATCGAAAAAATATATCCGGTCATTGCAGAGGCAATAGCGCAGGCCAACGTTGTTAGAGATGATATTGATGCAATCGCCGTTGCAAATCAGCCCGGACTGACCATTGCTCTGATCGTCGGCGTTACTGCTGCTAAGACTCTTAGCTTCACCTGGAACAAACCTCTTATAGCAATCAATCACCTGCACGCCCATCTACAGTCGGCGATGTTGTCTGAGGACAATCCGCAACTGCCCGCAGTCGCTCTAATCGTATCAGGCGGACACACCTGTCTTTACGATTACCGTTCTTCGCTGGAACCTTTACTATTGGGTTCTACTATCGACGATGCCGCCGGTGAAGCCTTCGACAAGGTTGCAACAATCCTCAAGCTCCCCTATCCCGGCGGACCCAGTATTGAAAAAGCAGCCGAAAAAGGAAATCCGGATGCAATAAAATTCCCCCGTTCGATGCTCGGCCGCGATTCGCTGGACTTTTCTTTCAGCGGTATCAAAACAGCCGTTCTGTATTACTGCCGCGGCCAGAATATGAAAGGCCAAAATAAGGTCGATTCAATGAGCGAACAGCAAATCGCCGACATTGCAGCATCATTCCAGGCGGCGGTGGTTGATGTCCTCGTAAAAAAAACAAAGCGGGCCGCTGATAAAATCGGTGCCAATACCATTCTATTGGGTGGCGGAGTCGCTGCCAATAACCAACTGCGAACCCGTTTACAACAAATGTGCGACTCGGATGTCCCGCCGAAAAAACTGCTCATCGCGCCAAAACAATATTGCACTGACAACGCAGTTATGGTAGCTTCTCTGGCGTATTATAAATTCAAGGCCGGACTTTTTGCAGAATTGACACTTGAGCCAAAGGCAACCGGGTAACAAGTAAATATGCTTTGTAGAAAACCTTTGCAAAATGTCATTGCGAGGCCCGAAGGGCCATGGCAATCTCTGACCTGATGTTTTCTACAAAGCAAAGTGAATTGAACTACGAATCAAGGAAGGTGAAATATTCGGACTGAACAACTAAAAGAACTATTAGAGCATGTCAAAAACGGCGAACTAAATATAAATGAGGCTATTGAGAAGCTTCGCCATTTGCCGTTCGAGGACTTAGGCTTTGCGTGCATTGACCACCATCGTCAAATCCGCCGGGGCTTTCCGGAGGTCATCTTCTGCCCCGGCAAAACCACCGAACAAATAATTAAAATCTTCGAGACTCTTGCTGCAAAAGGCAATAACGTCTTAGCTACCAGGGCCGAGCCGGATGTTTTCGAGGCATTAGCTAAAACAAATAAATTTCCCAAGGTCCGGTACGAAAAAATGGCCAAGGCAATCGTCTTTGAGCAGAAAGAGCTTATTGCCTCTAAGACTGTCCTGCCGATAGTTACCGCAGGGACCGCCGATTTGCCCGTCGCCAGCGAAGCGAAAGTTACCGCCGAGATTATGGGCCAGCGGACGGAGCTGATTTGCGATGTCGGAGTGGCCGGCCTGCACAGATTGCTCAAACATCTGCCGAAACTCCAGAGCGCCAATGTCATCATTGTCGTAGCAGGAATGGAAGGAGCGTTAGCCAGTGTTGTAGGCGGGCTGGTTAGCTGTCCGGTAATAGCAGTGCCGACCAGTATCGGCTACGGTTCCAGCTTCGAGGGGCTCTCGGCCCTTTTGACGATGATAAATAGCTGCTCTGCCGGCGTTACCGTTGTCAACATCGACAATGGCTTCTCCGCAGCCGTTACCGCCACCCTGATAAACAAAAAAATTGAAGGGTAGTTCGTAACGCTCCGGCTCAGGCGCGGGCTGCTATTTACCGTCGCCTTCAGCCAGCTTGTTAGCCTCTATTTTATCCAGTTCTTCCATCAATCGTTTCCGAAATGCAGGAGCGCTTTGATCACCACCTCTTCCTTTATATTCTATTACTATGTTTTTTATAACCACCGGAGATAAACCCAATCCATCCTTGAACCAATTTGGATAACGCTGGACTTTCTCAACCTCTTCTACAATCTTACCCCGCCACTGCTCAGCATGCCGAGCGGTTGGAAATACTGAAAAATAGAACATATAGCTTCCATCATCGCCTCTATCACCTCTACCACGATTTGTTTCTTTATATCTTACGAAGGTATGAATCCTATCAACAAAACACTCATTTTCTAAATATTGCGGCCAATCGCTTACCATGATGTTAGGTGGTACCCAAACTATGTATCCAAATTCCTTTGCTGCTGCTTCAAACGCCTTCGAAATCTTGTCTATTGTTTCCTGGCTTTGACGGATATCGAAGTCTCTGCGTTGATAGAGGCAGAAGGTAACAGTGTTACCTTCCTTTGGTATCCAATATCGTATATGGCCCTGGGACCGGATATATGCACTGCCTTTTGTCACCAAGTCGGGCGATTGATATCTTCCGGTTAAGGTGGTTGCATCTTGCCATGGTCTAAACTGCAGTGAAACAAAATGGTCGTAATAATATTTACTGATTTTTTCAGCAGAGATGTTCTCCCCTTTCTTGCTGTTAAGTACCTTTATTACAATAGCAATCTCAATATTAGCACCACTTTGAATCTTCTGGTTCTCTGGTGTGCCGACCAATTCCATCCCTTCCATAACGGGAAGTGCGTAAATGAAACGCGACAATTCCTCATTGATTTCTCCAAGACACAGAGGAACGTTCACGAGAAGCAAAATAACCAGCAGAATATTTGTTTTCATAAAATTCCTTTCCGTATAAGAAGTTCCCGTCTCTTCTTATCTTTAGTTTAACATCTTTCATATCAATTAGTTACTGTCTTTTGTCTTGCCAACCGCCTCCTTCACCTCCCGCTTTCTGCACCACGGACTCATGCACGTGATGACGGCCCTGTCCGCTGGTATCTTATCTACTGATTAATTCGCGTGGCGCAGCTCGGCCCTGGCAATACTGACTTTTAATTATTTATACCGAGATTTAGAATTCGACAAATTCTTCTGGATAATGTGACATATCCAATTTCTCTTGTTCAGGAATCAGCCGTATGCCCCACTGTTGCATCGCCAATGCACCAAAAAGAATTTCAATGGGAGTTCCATTTTCATCATTTCCAATTTCATCGATAACCATCGCGTGGGTGGATATTTGTCGTCCTTCTATTTCAGCCTCTAAAAGTGCTGTTTCAGTTGTCTCTTTAACCTCTCCACCTATCGCAGATCGAAACGGTTTTTTGATTTTTGAAGTTACCAATAATGAGGACACTGAGTGAACAACATATGTATTCCGTGCGCCTGTATCAAATAATGTCCAGCATTCTCGTCCATTGGCCTGGATCATTTGACGTATTCTTCCCATTGTAAGCCTCGTCATTAAATTTATGAAGCCTAACTATGTATTATCTGATTCCATATAAGACGCTTGCGGAACAAAATCATTATAAACCTTCCTGTCTGCTTGTCAAATCTTTTATTGACCATATCCTGCATTGTTTGTAATATACTGCTCGAAACGAGTTTGTATGCAGATAATAGAATCTATCCCGAAGCTAAAGCCAAGGTCGGTTGATGCTCATAAGGGCGACTTCGGCAAGGTCTGCATTATCGCCGGCAGTATTGGCATGAGCGGAGCTGCTGCTCTTGCAGGTCGAGCGGCACTGCGGGCAGGCGCCGGCCTTGTGCGAGTGGCAACACCCAAGAGCGTTCTGCCAATAGTCGCTTCAATAGAGCCGTCCTTTACCACTATTGCCCTGCCCGAAGACAATCTCGGCCGAATATCGGCAAAGGCAATCAATCCTATCCTCGAAGTCCTCAGCGAAAATGACGTCGTGGCGTTCGGCCCGGGTGTTGGTATCAGCGGCGCACTTCGGTCTGTCCTTGAAGCGCTTCTCGAACAAGACCAGCTCCGGCTGATTATAGATGCCGACGGCTTGAATAATCTGGCCGGCATAAAAGACTGGCCTGCCGGGCTAAAAGCAAACTTGATTCTAACACCTCACCCCGGCGAAATGAAACGCTTATGGTCAGGGCTGTTTAGAGAACCACTGCCATCCGACCGCCAACAACAAGCCGTGCAATTAGCACAGCAGACCAAAACCGTCGTGGCCCTCAAAGGGGCAGGGACCGTCGTTACCGATGGCCAGAAAGTTTACATCAACAAGACCGGCAATCCCGGTATGGCCACAGCCGGTTCAGGGGACGTTTTAACGGGTGTTATAACCGCACTCGCGGGACAGGGCCTGAGCGACTTTGACGCCGCGGTTCTCGGCGTTTACATCCACGGCTTAGCCGGCGACATCGCAGCAGAAAACCTCGGCCAAGTCAGCTTAATGACCACCGATATAATCCAGGCATTGAGCGATGCGTTCATGAGAACTTAGATAGTTCCTATTGCGGAAACAGTATTTGTCATTCCCGCGGAAGCGGGAATCCAGTTTTTTTCGCCCTGGACCCCTGCTTTCGCAGGGGTGACACCGTCGGTTTTTGCTTTCCGCAACAGATACTATATAATATTTTTAGAAAGGATACATCATGGGACAGGAAGTGAAGGAATTTTTCGAGAAGTTCAAAAATGACACAGTGAAAATGAAAAAGCAAACAGGCGATATGATCAACGGCTTTGCCGGACTGTTCAGCAAAGTTATGGCCGAGGGTGCTATTACCGTGCTGGAAAAGGAATTTGTCGCTGTTGGTATTGCCGTGGCTCAGCACTGCACGCCCTGTATTAGGCTGCACGTGAAGAAGTGTCTCGATGCGGGGGCGACAAAAGAGCAGGTTCTCGAGGCGGCGTCGGTGGCGGTTATGATGGGCGGCGGACCAGCCTATACGCACATACCAGTCGTTATAGAAACCCTTGAAGAACTGAAAACTGAGTAATTGCGGGATTTAAAGCAAGTCGGATTAAGCACGCTCATAGGCATGGCCCCTGCGCCAGAAAAGGATGGAGATGTAACGTCACCTGCCGGTTATATTTTGTTGCGGCTGGTAGCAAAGCAGCTATAATGACGACCGATTCGACAATATCAAAGCAAAGGAATGAGTTAGGGGAAAAGGAAAAGGAAAGGATTTAATATGGAACTCAACCCCCTTGATATCACTGTGTTTTTGGGATTTATTGGTGCGGTGATAGCTATAGGCATTCTGAAGAGCCGCCACGGGAAGACCAGCGAGGATTATTTTCTGGCCGGTCGTGGTCTTAGCTGGTGGCTTATAGGATTCTCGCTTATTGCAGCTAATATTTCTACCGAGCAGTTCATCGGAATGAGCGGCAGCGCCGCAAAATGGCTCGGCCTTGCTATTGCCAGTTACGAATGGATGGCAGCTATTACTCTTGTTATTGTGGCTTTCTTTTTTCTGCCCAAATTTCTGCGGGCCGGGATTTACACAATTCCGGAATTTCTCGAATACCGTTATAACAAAACAGCACGTTCATTAATGGCGGTGTTCATGATTCTAATCTATGTATTTGTAACATTTGCGGCAGTAGTATATTCGGGAGCCATAGTCGTTAAAACGCTGTTCGGTAGTCAAGAGGTCTTCGGGATTGCTATCAGCATAACTAACGCCTGCTGGGTGATAGGTATTGTGGCGGCGATATATGTTATGTGCGGCGGACTCAAAGCGTGCGCGTGGGCGGATTTACTGCAGGGCTCAGCCTTGATTATAGGCGGTGCAATTGTTTTAGTGCTGGCAATGAAGGCATTAGGTAACGCTACCGTGGAGACAATTCCTGAACTTGCGAATATTGACCCGGGTGCAGGAGCATGGACAAAGTTCACGACCCTTAATGCTCACAAACTCCATATGGTCTTGCCAAAGAAAGACCCTGAGATTCCGTGGACGGCGCTGGTCATTGGGCTGTGGATACCGAACTTCTATTACTGGGGTCTGAACCAATATATCACGCAGAGGACGCTGGGTTCCAAGTCGTTGGCTGAGGGACAGAAAGGTATCGTATTTGCCGCCGGTCTGAAACTTATCATTCCGTTTATCATCGTTTTTCCGGGAATGATAGCTTTTAACCTTTACAGCGCAGATATGAAGACCGAAGCGTCCGACAACAATATGGAAACCCTTGCCGTTTTTGAGCAGGTCCGCTCGAATCCTGCAACAGCGAAAGTGGCTTTCGAGTTCGATAGACAATTTCCCGAAATGTACGAAGACACTGCCAAGGCAATGGTGGCGTTCAATGCAGCCGTGGCTGGTGTCGAGCCGCCGACTGATGTAACACTTCATGAGGCAAATGAAGAGGTTCTCGGTGCCATCAAGAACAGTAACAAGAATCTGCCAAAAGCCGAACGTGTCGCGATTCAAAATACACTCCTGGGCTATAAGTTCGACTCGGCATTTGCGCTGTTGATTAAAAAACTGGTGCCGATAGGGTTGCGTGGTTTTATACTCGCTGCGATTATGGGCGCGGTTATGAGCTCTCTTGCATCGATGCTTAATTCGGCCTCGACCATCTTTACGATGGACCTGTACAATAAGTACGTTAAAAAGGGCGCTTCTCAAGCGAACCTGGTAACTGTGGGACGAATCTGTGTAGGTGTTTTTGCGGTCATCGGATGTAGCATAGCGCCGCTTCTCGATAACCCGAAGTTCGGAGGTGTCTTTAAGTACATTCAGGAATTCCAGGGTTATATTTCTCCGGGTATCCTGGCGGTGTTTGTATTCGGTTTCCTCGTGAGAAAGGCACCGCCGGTAACGGGCGTTGTAGGGTTGATACTGAACCCCATTATGTACTTTATCTTAGCGCAAGTGTTTCCAAAGCTGGCGTTTCTGGACAGGATGGCGATTTCGTTCTTCGCCGTGCTCGCTGTGATGGGAGTGATAACCCTGATAAAGCCGCTCAAAGAACCTGTGAAGTTTCCCGTTAAGTCAGATATCAATATGGATTCATCAGGTATAGCCAAGGTATTCGGGGTTATAGTTGTGGTAATAACCATTGGACTTTATATTTTCTTCTGGTAATCGGAAGATGCGCCGTGAGGATTTCACAATGGAGCTGACATCAGAGGGTCAGAAGGCTTTCGCTAAAATCCTACAGCTTGCCAAACAAAACAACATCGACATCAAGGACGGCAAGCTAAGAAGGACATCATCTCGCTTCTGCCTGGGGGTCGAGCATGGCGATTACAACGGCACGGAGCTTTTCGGCGTTGGAACCGACAGGTTTATCTGGATGGCCTATAAGCCTAATGGTACTAAGAAAGTCAGGCTCTTTAGCGGAAATTTCCCTGACGATGGCGTCATTGAATTTGAGCTGGGAAACGTTCCTGAGCCGAAGTCGGCCGGTATAGCCCAAACGTGGGGGCGGTTTCCGTACGGAGTTGAATATATTCTAAGGCGCCAAGGCTACAAGCTCTCGCAGGGTATTGACGGTGTTATCTACGGGAACATCCCCGGCGGCGGTATGAGCCGGTCGGCTTCTTTGACTTTGAATCTGATTCTGTCGATGTTCAATGCCAACAATATCGAGATAGAAGATAAAATGAACATTGTTGACCTGGCTCAGGCTGTCGAAAACGACTATATCGGCTCACCCTGCGGAAAGCTCGACCAGATTATGATACTGTTCGCCCGCCAGGGCATGGGCACTTATTATAATCCTGCGAAGAGGACTATAGATTACGTTCCAATCGGACCCGGTGCGAGTGATTTTCGGATTGTTGTGCTTGATACCGGCACGGACAGGCCGGGCCTGGAAAAATCAACTTACGCCGTCCGCAGAGCAGAATGTGAGAAATTGGTTTCAATATTACAGAAAGCCAATTACGATATATCCTGCCTTGCGGACATCAAGGACGAGACGGTTTATAAAAAGATTATGGTCGAGTTTGGTGAAACTCACCCGGATTTGTGCGACCGGTTAAGATATATTTTCGATGCCCAAAAGCGGTTCTATAAGATGCTCGAAGCCTGGAAAGCCGGTAACATTGAAACTGTTGGGCAGATATTCAGGGCCGATGGCATTGGGCTGCGGGATGATTATAAAATATCCGGGCCGGAACTGGAGACGATGTGTGATATTGTTCGAACCGTACAGGGTGTCTTGGGAGAGCGAATGTTAGGAGGCGGCGATAAGGGTGCATCGGGCGCTCTGGTTCGAGCCGAATGTGTCGAAGCGGTAAGGGAAGCCGTTGATACAGCCTATACACGCAGCCGGCCTGAGCTCGCCGACAAATATGCCGTTCACGTCTGCAAGGTGGTGGACGGCGTCAGAGTTTATGAAGGTCTATTGTAACAGAGGCAATGGCTGATTATGTCAGAAAGATGCTCGTCATCAGATAAGGGTATGTTTGAGGCAATCGTCTCTTCCAACAGACAGATTGGGCAGCGGTTCTATCGGCTCATACTTGAGTTTTCAGGGGACGGTGCAATCGCTTTTGTTAATTTTCAGCCCGGGCAGTTCGCCGAATTAGACCTTTCCGGCACCGCTCTGCCATCCGCAGAAGCCATACCGGAAGATTTGCACGACGCAGCCGAACGCAAGATATTACTGCGGAGGCCTTTTAGCTTTACTGACGTTACCACCAATAGGGACAAGACCTTCGCTGAGCTTCTTTATTGTGTTGCCGGGCCGGCCACTTTGAGAATGACAACATTGTCAGCAGGCGATTCAGTCAGCGTAATTGGGCCTTTGGGAAATGGTTTCTCGGTACCGGACGATAAAAAAATCGCCCTTTTGGTTACTGGGGGGATGGGCGTCCCGCCACTACTGCATCTGGCAAAGGTCCTCACGGCAGATCTCCATGCCACCATGATTGAGGTGATTGCGTTTGCCGGCGCAAAGACGGAAACAGAACTGCCCTTCGAAGGCAGACTGGATGAGATTTCGCAACAATTAGGATTTTCAATACCGGAGTTTGCCATGTACGGCATAGAATCACTATTGGCAACGGATGACGGCTCGGCTGGGTATCACGGTTTTATTACCGACTGCCTCGCGGAACGGCTTGGCCAATCCGATTTAGCCAGTGAGGATATAGTTATTTATAGTTGTGGACCAGAGGTGATGTTAGCGAAAGTGGCTGAAATCGCCAAAGACAAAAACATCGACTGCCAGGTCAGTATGGAACGAAGAATGGCATGCGGCATCGGCCTTTGTCAAAGCTGTGCAGTAGAATGTAGACTGAACGGATCGAACGAGACTGTCTATAAAATGTGCTGCAAAGATGGCCCCGTTTTCGACAGCAGAGAAGTCATCTTCTAACCACCCGTTAAGAGGACAGGATGCCCCCCACCACAGGGGTCGGGGGGTGGATGATTGAGGATTTCTCAATTCACAAACAACACTCAAGCCACCGCAGCGGTTTCCTCGTCAACCTCACCAAAACTGACGCTTATCTTCTTACTCACTCCCCGTATCTGCATCGTTATCCCGAACAGCACATCCGCAATGCTCATCGTGCGCTTGGCGTGTGTGATTATTATGAACTGCGAATCCTTCTGAAATTCCTGCAGCAGTATATTGAAACGCTCATTGTTCGCCTCGTCAAGGGCCGCATCAACTTCATCTAAGAAACAGAACGGCGATGGCTTTGTCTTGAAAACCGCAAACAGCAAGGCAATTGCCGTCATCGACTTTTCACCGCCGCTAAGCAGCGATATACTTCTTGTCTCCTTGCCGGGCGGACGCGCTATTACCTCTATTCCCGCTTCGAGAATATCTTCATCGTCCTCAAGTATTATATCTGCTTTGCCCCCGCCAAACAGCTTGCGGAAAATCTCCTGGAAATGTCCCCTTATCTCCTCGAAGGTCTGCTGGAATTTCTCTATGCTCTTTTTATTAAGGCGGTTTATCAATTGCTGTAATTGACCTCTGCTGGAATTGAGGTCCTGAACCTGGCTGCTTAAAAAGTTATGTCGTTTTTCGAGGGTCTCCTGCTCATCTATTGCATCGATATTCACATTACCGAGCCGTTCAATCTTACCCCGAAGTTCAGCTATCTCTTCTTTCACCTTGTCCCAGTCAACCTCTTCGTCCCTGTAATTTTCATAAGCCTCGGCTAAATCTATCTGCAACTGTTCCTGCACCCTCTCAACCAGGTCTTGCTGCCTTACCTCTAATTGGCTCAATCCTATTTTAAGCTCGTTAATCTTTTGCTCAGTTTCCTCTTTTTCAGCGCGTCTGAGCCGCACAAGCTGTTCTGTTTGTCTTCGTTCTTCGAGTAGTCTTTCAATCTCTTCATGCAATAATCGGCTGTTCTCCTGGTTCTTTTCTTTTTCGACAAACAGCTCCGATACCTCAGCCTCGCAGTTAAGAATACCCCTCTGAGCCTCTGTCAATTGCACGCTGCAGTTTTGAATTTCTTCCTGCGCCGTCTCGGCAGCCGTCCGGTTCTCCTGCATCTGGCTTTGCAAACTCGCAATTATTTGTTTCAATGCCTTGCTCTGTTCCGTAATTTGCCCTAAAGCAACCTTCAAATCCGTAAGTCTGTTTACTAATGTTTGCTGTTGTTGTTTTTGCTCAGCATGTTTTGTTTCGAGCTTCTCTATATGCGCCGTTCTCTGGCTGTTCACCACCTCTAACTCCTGCAGTTTCTGCTTCGAATCGTATTCCCTTTGCACGGACTGGGCTATCTGTTCAGCTAACAGGTCAATCTCACCGACTATCAACGGCTCCTCTTGTCTCAGCCGTTTTATATTTTGTTCTATCACGCTGAGCTTCGGGCTTACCTGCATCTTCTCGGTGTTCGCTTCATAGACAGCCGTACGAAGGTCCTTACACAGTTCATCCAAATGTGCTTTCGTCTGGTTGTTTTTCTCAATTTGGCCTTCAATCGCTGCAACTTCAGAGGCTATATTGCCGATGGTTTCCTGCAGTTGACGCAGTCGGCTTTTACGCGATATTAAACCGGTGGCTCTGCCCAAAGGTCCGAGTTTTATCATCCCGTCGGCACTTAAGAATTCACCATTCAAAGTAACAAACTTAAATCCCTCTTCTGCCTTCTCCGCCAGCTCGACTGCCTCTTGTAGAGAGTCAACAACTAAGGTTTTGCCGAGTAACTTCCAGGCCAACGGTGCGTATTTGCTGTCGAACTTCACAAATTCTACAAGCCTGCCTTTCACACAGGCAAACTCCGACCAGTCATTTTTGTCCACAAACGGCTCTATCTTATCAAGGCAAATGAAATTCACTCTGCCGTCAAGCTCTTGAATTGTCTCTATATCAGCTAACATCTCTGTAGTGCTGTTGATTACCAGTGCATCGGTCTGCCCCTCAAGGGCCGCTTCGACAGCATTCGCATATTCGACATCGGTTTCTATTGTTTCTGCTAATATTCCTTCGACATAATCGAATCTATTGTTTTCAATTGACCGGCCCTGCAAAATGCTTTTAACGCTCGCCTTAAGCCCCTCGCACCTTCTTTCCATATCTGTCAATATAGTCAGCTCGCTGTTCAGTGCGCTTCGTACCTCTTTGCTGTGCGCCAACCGCTTATTGTCCGCTGCTAAAGAATCGTCGAGTTCTTCGGTTTCTTTGCGTTTGGATTCCAAGCTCTCCTTCAATTCGCCTAACACTTTTTCGATATCACTCAGGCGGGCATTTTGTTGTGCCTTTTCGGTCAGCAGTTGTTCCATTTCAGCCTGGGCGGTTTCCGCCCGGCCGGAAAGACGGTCTTTCTGGCTGGATAAATTGCTGCGATAAACCGAGATGCTCTGGACTTCGTTATGAAGCTGTGCCGTCCTTCTGACTATGTCGATAATCCCCGATTTCTCATCTTCCAAATGTGCTTCGAGCGAGGCGCATTCGGCATTTACTTCCTGGATAGCTTTTTGGATTTGCTCAACAGCCTGGCTTTTCTCTTCGAGCATCTTTTCACAGTTTGCCTGCTCGTCGTTGTATTGTGCCGAATTTTGCTCAAAGAGGTTCTTCTGCTCACGAAGCTTTCCGATTTTCTCTCTCGCCGAATCCTCTCTTTCCCGTAGTTCAGAAATCCTCGTCCGCAAAAAATCAATTCTTTGAAGCCGCTGCTCGATTTTGCTGCGAACAGAAACAAGGGAATTGTCCGTGTGGCTTAGCTTATGCTCCGTTTCTATTATTTCTTCGCCTAATCTGCTTATCAAGCTGTCCTGTCTTGCCACTTCCGCCGCCAGCCGCCCGAACTGTTCGGTCACCTCGTCAAGGACAGCTCCCTTGTCCTTCGTCTGCGTGCGATTCTTTGCATATTCAACCAGTGAGTAGCTGACCTGCAGCTCTTTGAGCTTTTGGGTATATTGCAGATAGTTTCTTGCTTTGCCCGCCTGCAGCTTTACGCTTCGCAGTCTCTTGGCAAGTTCGCCCAAAATATCTGCAAGCCGAAGAAGGTTCTGTTCCGTTCGTTCCAGTTTACGAAGTGCTTCTTTTTTGTGTGCCTTATACTTGCTTATGCCGGCCGCTTCTTCAAATATGAACCTTCTGTCTGTTTTCGATGCGCTTACTAAATGCTCAATCTGCCCTTGTTCGAGAATCGAATAGGCCCTCGTGCCTATACCCGTGTCCATAAACAATTCTCGAATATCTTTCAGCCGGCAGATTTTGTTGTTTATACGATATTCACTTTCCCCGCTCTTATATATCTTTCGCGATATCTCCACCTCGTCGGCTTCGATTGGCAGTTGTCGCGTTCCTGTCCCATTAGGGTTGGATATAAACAGACTCACTTCAGCCGCCCCGAGAGGCTTTCTGCTGCTGCTTCCGCTGAATATCACATCCGCCATCTGCCCGCTCCGCAGGCTCTTGACACTTTGCTCTCCAAGCACCCACTTTACCGCATCGACCACGTTGCTCTTGCCGCAGCCGTTGGGGCCAACAATGGCGGTTATGGGAGAATCGAAAACAAAATCCGTCTTGTCCGCGAAACTCTTAAATCCGTTAAGTACAATTTTTTCAAGTCGCATTTCTTTTCCTGCTATTAACGTCCGGTAACTATTATTACAAAGCCTACGCATTTCTTTTAGACAAATATGCAATATTGTTATCGGCCGAGGGTTTGTTATTTCTTGATAATTAGCCGATTTTTGGTAAGGGACCAGCCCAAAACTCCGCTTTTACAGCACCCTTATCGCACATCCGCTTCAAAAGAGCTATCACATCCGCATAAGTAACGCCTAAGCCTCCACGCCCTCGTTCGCCTTTTTTAAGCGGCTTCGCGCAGAGTGTGCGGATAATATCGCCAACTTCAAAGGAGCTTTTCAACTGCGCTATCACACCGGGCCGGAAGGGATGTTTGCGAGTTATCGAGACATATTCCTGACCAGCCGGAGCATCGATTGTTATATTACCGTCGGCTGAATGAACAAAAACACCACCACTGCAACGTATCGGCGCACCGAATAACACAATTCGCGGCTGACCGCTGCGAGAAACAAAAATTGACTTGTGCGGAGTTTGTACAATTTGTTCCAGATAAAAATTACCCGCGATACGCTCTTGTGTTACGGCAATATCGTCTAATTTCCGCAACTGCTCGTACGCAGCCAACCTGATGTGAGAATCATCGTCACGCAGCAATCTCTGCGATATTCTCGCCGCATCGTTGCGTCTGGCCCCCGTAGTTATTGACTCTAAGGCCTCGACTCGGTAAGCTGAACCTTTGTCCATAGCTATCTGTCTAAGAGTCGTCAAACCAGCATCGCCACCTAAATTAAGCATACATCTCGCCGCTCGCAGCCGTACCTGCTCATTAGACACATTCAGCAAAACACTCAGCCCGCCAAGACTTTGATTGCCTATGGCCTCAAGAGCAATTTCACTCGCATACGCATCTTGTGAAGAAGCAAGTTTTCTAATAAATATCTTTATTCTTTCTCTGATAATTTCCGTGCTATGGGTAAGATACGTTGCCTTCATTATTGAAATGAATCTTTGTTTTTGGTCTCTATATTTAGCAGGCACTATTACATCGAGGCGGCCGTACAAAACCGGCTTAGCTGTGCCATCGCCAAAAAGTTCGTTTAAACGGTTTCGAATACTGTTTATGTTTCTAAAATCAGGCTCGCCAAGCACCAGAGTTACTTTGTACTCATCAAGGACCCTTCCTCCAGCTAAGACATATCCTGCCCTTTTATTTATTTCGGACTTGTCCGACAAGTCGGAAGTGCCGATTTTATCAATAAAGACAGGCCCTTTTGCCTCAGCTATAACTTTTGTAGTTATACCGAAGGTCCCCACCGTCTTAAGCTCCGTGTCGAGCAGCCAGCCGCCTTCCAGTGAAGTGGTTTGTGTACCCGGCAGTGCAGTTACTCGTACATCGAAATACTCATTTCTCGAAGCCACTGCCGGCATTATCCCCTCCACCAGCACTATCGCTGTATCCAAACCGCTTATAAATCTTCTAACACTCATTTTGCGTCCGGGAAATTGCGTTAGGATATATTTTGCAAGATATGCTCTAATCTGTGGCGGACACTCCGCAGAACCCGTCCCCCTCAGTCCCACTACCAAACTGTATCCTTCGAGTCGTATCGATTCGGGCCAGGACACTTCGGCCAACGACCCTATCGTAGTGCCTAAATCTGTCGTAGATATAAGGTCATCTGACCCCTTACCGGCTCTGCCCTGCTCACCACAGCCGACTATCAACAAAGCGATTAGCAGGGGCAGACCTATGTGCCTGCCCTTTGTCCTCATTACACCAACCATTTTTCGAATGACAATATTCATCTGGCTGAACACCTAAAGAATCGAACATCGAAGTTAGTGTACCCTGTTAACCTGATACCCTGTTAACCTGACAACCTAAATACTACACCTTCCAATCACTTCCGTCAAGCCGCATTGACTTTCAATTTTCGCTTTTTCAGTCCGCAGCCGGCACAAACATTCTACCTTCTAATCGGCTGACTATCCAACTATCTGGCAAATCACCGTTCTGGTCCTTGGCCTGGTATCAAAATCGACTAAGATGATTTGCTGCCACCTTCCGAGCGTCAGTAGGCCATCAACTACCGGCACACTCAGAGAAGGCCCAAGAAGCGAGGCCTGTACGTGGGAGTGGCCGTTGTCGTCGTGCCAGGTCTCTTCATGCTCGTACCTGGCATGCTCAGGTGCGATTTTCTCAAAGGCCGCTCGTATATCGTAATTGACCAGGCCCGGCTCATATTCAGTGGTTGTAATCCCAGCCGTCGAACCAACGTTGAAAACCGTAACTGTCCCCTCACTCATATCCGATTTGGCCACAACTTCACTGACCTGCTCGGTAATATTAACGATATCGCAGTTGCCTTGTGTTTCGACCTTTATCTGTTCCGTTTTGACCATTTGCTATAAACCTTATTGTCGGCTATATTATCCTCTATCAACAGCAGGAAAGATAACGAATATAACCAATTTTTGCAAGTTCAACGTTCTATATTCCGTCTATAACAAAGACACTGGGGAAACAATAAAATGGCGGAAAAGGTTTGCCTAAATTAACATGGTTGAGAATTGAAATATTTCAAAATTGGGGAAAATTGGGGTTTTTCAGGTTTTTTTTTGATTTTAAAGGCATATCCTTGTTTTTGGGTCAGAAACGGGGGGTGCTATGTAAACTTGCGTGGATTGGGCGAGATGGGTAAGAAAAATGCCCAAAAAAACGCATAAAAATGAGTAAAAATTGGCAGAAATTTCAATAAATTCGTATAAATGCGCGCTTTTTTAGCAAAAATGAACAAAAATTCACACTTTTTTCAAATTAACATTTTGTTAGTTTAGGTAGTGTAGGTATTTTATTAGCCACGAATTTACACGAATTCACACGAAGTTTTTTTAGACAGGATTGACATTTTTTAGACACCCCCGGCAGGATACCAAGTGAGTACTTCCGGGGGTAAACTCCAGGACAGAAGAAAGAGAGCAGAATCTGCTTGATTTTCGTTGGCCGGGGTGGTAATTTTGAGTTTTTGAGAGGTTTGCATCACGTGGGGTTATTTTAGGAAATGGCGTAATGGCGGAAAAATTGCCGGTCATAATAGACAATAGGGGTGAGAACAAAGTCCTGAATGCTCTTAAGAGACTCTTACCTAACCTTCAACGAATGGACATTGCAACCGGTGTATTTGAAATCGGTTCATTTCTGCTTTTAGAAGGACTTTGGCAGGAACTCGATAAGATTCGCATTCTAATGGGGGATGAAACCACAAAACGGACAAAACGAGAGATCGTGGAGGCCCTGCTTGAAGTGTCTAATCAAAGCATCGAGCGAGAAAAGGAACGCGACGATGCTCTGACAGGTCTACCGGCTGTTCGAGAAGCAATTTCCAACAAGAGCATAATGCTAAAAATATACTCGAAAGCAAAGTTTCACGCAAAGTCTTACCTAATGGAATCTAAGGAGGCCAGCCCTGTTGATTTTGCTATTGTTGGCAGCTCCAATTTCACCAGGCCGGGCCTCACCGAAAATGTAGAACTCAACCTGTTCAGTACGGATCAGGCTCACATAGAAAATCTCCGCAAATGGTACGATGAAGTGTGGAAGGATGGGGAAGAGGTTAGAGAAGAAATCCTCAAAGTTATTGAACCCCACTTAAAGGAATACGACCCGTTCACAGTTTATGTGAAAGCCCTTCACGAGTTCTTTGTTGGACGTGAAAAGACTCAGGATGATTGGGAACTCACTGAATCGGTTATTTATCCTATACTCTCCCAGTATCAAAAAGATGGATATCATCAAGCCTTGCAAATCGCAGAAAGATGGAATGGCGCACTTGTATGCGATGGCGTCGGTCTTGGCAAGACCTTCATTGGCTTGATGATATTGGAGCGGTGTATTTATGAGAAGAAACAAGTTCTTTTAGTTGTCCCTAAATCAGTGGAGAAGAGTGTTTGGCGGGCAAGTATTGACAGATATTTAAAACCACATTATCCCCGTGCAGTAAGACACTATTTAGATTATGAACGCCATACAAGTTTTGGAAGACCGGGAGGGATAAAAGCTGAGGACCTTGATTTTTACAAGAGCAATATAGAGGTGATAATTATTGACGAGGCTCACCATTTCCGAAATCCAAGAGCCAATAGAGGAAAGTTATTTATGGAATTGGCAGCCGACAAGAAACTCTACATGCTAACGGCAACACCAATCAACAACTCATTGGACGACTTATACCATCTGATAAATTATTTTGCACAGGACAAGAAAGACCATTTTGCAAGCATACGGATACAGAATCTTCGCGGTCATTTCCTTGATGCTGAAAAGAGAATGGAAAAGGACAATCCTGAAACAGAAATTACAGAGGTAGCAGACGATGAAGATTTTCTCCGCACTGATGATTTATTGCGCAATGTGCTCATACAAAGAAGCCGCAAGTATGTTAAGAAGTCTGAAGGAATCGGAGGGGATAGCCCGTTATTCCCTGAAAGACAAATGCCGAGGGTTGTGAAGTATTCGCTCAAAAGTGTCTATGAAAGCTTGTATGTGGAAATAAAGGAAGCATTCGATAAGAAAAACCCGTTCCTGTCTTTGGCAATCTACAACACATCGGCATATCACAAAGACCCCGATAAAAGCACCGCTGAATACCAAAAGTTGATTATCGGTTTGATACGCACTTTGCTGCTCAAAAGGCTGGAAAGCTCATTCAAGGCTTTCGAGGAACGTGTTGAAAATTTGCTGGCCAAGATGGAAGATTTCCTAAAAAGGGCTCCATTTCTATTTTGAAGTAAAAAACAGGTAATGCCTGGGATAATTATTGAAACTTAAAAAGCATGAGTATAATCTGAAAATAGCCTTGGTTC
>JADFJC010000243.1 GCA_022566315.1 Planctomycetota bacterium | reverse complement strand
TGCGACCATGTGGGACTAAATCCTCCCATATCTCCGAGACAATCGACCCTCCAGCCGACGTCGGCCCTGGAAAGCGCGTAGCTGTTTGTTTTCTCATCAGTGAGGAGCATAACAAGATGTGTTTTCTTAAAAGAGTCGATATAGGCATCGACCAGTGCCTGCCTTGTTTTGTGTGTCAATAGAGCGGAGCCTGCACCTTCACCCCAGGCTCCGACAATCGCAACGTCCACGCTTTCGAGGTCCGGGTGTCCGTCGTAGCGTCTGCCGAGAATTCTTATCATATTTGTGAAATGCTTGACGTACCGTGGGTCTTCAGGGTCAACCCGCCACTTCTGAACCGGCAAATCTTTCCTCTTGCCGACCATTGCACGATACCAATTTGGAACATCATTCTTATCGCCTGTTCCGTATGGTGCTATGCGCAGCATCAGAGTCTGGCCTCGCTGGCGGGCTGTTTTGAGGGCTTTATCTATTAAGTCCCATCGATATTTTCCCATTTGCGGTTCGATGAACTTCCAATAAATTCGGAAATATGCTATCGTCGTCATCGGATGGTCTTTGTTTTCCAAATTCCCATCAAATTCCTGATAAACGATAGGCTTGCCCTCGGTCCAACCTTTAGCTACATTTAACTCATCGCCGTTGAATCTCTGAAAGGTCATAAAGCCGATTCCGGGATTTAGCAGGATGTCGTCAATTTCCTTTGGCCGAACGATAACTGTTTCCTGGGCAAAGGCCGGAACAAAGGATGCTGCGGTTAATATGATTGCAATCGAAACGACTGCGATTAAACGTGAAATACTCATAACAACTTTTCCTTATACTGTACCAAATACCGGCTTGAGCGACTCATAATCGGTTGTTCCTGCGCCGGCTTTTTCGGCTTTTGTAAGATAAGGCAAATCCGAGACCTTCAGGTCCAGGAGTGTGCATCCATAGGAATCGGCTGCCACCATATCACAGCTTGCAATTAAAGTATTTGCGCGCCTTAAATCTGAAATAGAGCCGCCCGTTGGGCCGTTCGTTATCATAACTTCGGTGCCGTCCAGTATCACCAACGTTGGCTTTACCATCATAGGCAGCTCAGCGATGATGGTGTTAATATCCTGATGAAAGATGTTTCGTCTGCCGCCCAGAAGGCCGTACCAGTTCTTTATACTCATCGAAGCTCCGGCCCTGGCGTGGTTTTTTACCGGCGAGATGCCAATCAATTTATCGACCTTTTCAAACGGGCCAAAGAATACGGGCCAATTTCTAATGAGCTTACCACCATCGAGAGTAGTGTGTCTAAACAGATGGGCCTTTGGGAGTACGACTTTGGCGCCGGCCTGGCTGGCCGCCTTACCAATGCCGCTTAATGTAAAACAGCTTGCCGGGTCATTGATTGGGTTGTCGGTAACGATGACCTGCTTTGCACCTGCTTTGTAGCACAGCCGCACCACTTCGGCCACGAGTTCAGGATGGGTTGTAGCTCCGAGCATCGGCGGTGAAGCGAATGCAACATTCGGCTTTATTGCAACTGTTTCGTCTCGTTTGACGAATCTCTCCATACCGCCGAGCAGTTCTATTGCCTTGTTGACAGTTGCTTTTCTGTCGGAGCCTTTGACAATGCTCATTGTCTGGCCGAGTTTGTCCGGTACACGGAAGTCCGGCAAAGTAACGAGCGATTCGGCATCGACACCGGTTGTGGGGCCATATCTATCATAAAGTTGATAAGAAATTAGACCGGCAGCGGCGATTGAAATTCCCGCTTTGCCGGCCCGGGCTAAGAATTGCCGTCGGTCGATATTTTTATCATTTTGCTGAGTCATTCTTTATTGTTTTTGCTGCGTTACTGAGTTTGTCAAACAGTCTGGCTGCTAATTCTTCTGCTGCCTTTTGATTTTCGGCTTCGTGAATGCCGCCAATAAATGGCCCTATTGCGAAAATAATTTCAGTGGTGTCGTAGAAATCAAGAACTTTGGCTCCAATGTCTTTAAGTGTTTTATTGGCTGTCGGCTTGTCTTCAGCGTCGTTTTCAATCAGGAAATTGTAGTAGCTTTCAGCGGTAGTCCGGGCATCCTGTGGGTCAGGGCGCTTACTAATAAATGTGGTGATCGTCTCGTCGCCGAGATTGTACCGGCAAGTAAAAATATCGGTGAATCCGTCAAATCCAAAGGCGTTTGCCAGGTATAACTTGAAAC
>JADFJC010000242.1 GCA_022566315.1 Planctomycetota bacterium | reverse complement strand
TGTGGGTCTTCGGTAAGGAACGTTCCAAGGTCATCAATATGCTCATTGATGATACTTGCCACTTTTTCTAAGTTTGCCAGTTCTGAGTTGGTAACTTTCTCTCTTATCACGGTCGTCGATACGTTAATACTGTTGAGAACATTTCCAACATTGTGCAGTACATCGGCGGCCACTTCCGCCATGCCCGCCAGGCGCGATGATTCCACCAGTTCCGAGTGGGCCTCCTCCAAATCCTTTTCCGCCTGCTTGCGGGCGGTGATGTCTCTACACACTCCCAGAAAGCTGGCTATACCTTTTACATCTTTCATCATGCTATAGGAAAACTGTACAGGTATCTCTTTTTTACTCTTTGTTAACACGGCAGTCTCAAAAGTTATGGCTGTGCCGGTATCCGTGGCAACCTTCATCTCGGTATAGTGTTTTTCATGCTCTTTCTTTGGGAATATCTTCTCAAAAGTAAATCCTTCCATTTCATCTTGTGAGTAGCCCAACAATTCCGTAGCCGCTCTGTTGAGTTCGATTACCTGCTTTTTTATGTTAAGTACTATCAGGGCACTATCCATAGCGTCAATATAAGTTGCCGCCTTTTTCAGATCCTGCTCGGCTTGCTTACGCTCGGCTGCCTCGCTGAGGGAGCGGCCGATGCCATCGATAAGATATCGCTCCTCCTTCAAGAACGGTCCCTCGTCCAGCACGGGGCATTCCTTCAGATAGTAAACCTCTATAGAGCCACGTCGCCGGCCGTTGATGACAATGTCGCTTGTCTGTTTCCACTGGGTCTTCTCGAAAGGCTGTGAAACATAGTTGGCGCCATCGAAGCATATCTTGGCGCACGTGATCTCCGGGTAATGCCAGGCTGGCGAAATGAGCGCTACAACGTCACAGAAGACCGCTTCAATTGTCTTACGCTTCTTGATGGAAGTGGCCACGCCATACATGCAACGAAGCTTTTTGCCCCGCGCGCCCATGTTGAGCAGGAGCTTCTCTCGCTCTTGCTCGGCCTTCCTGCGCTTACTCATTTGCGTCATACCAATGCCGCCAGAAACTGCCAGCAACACAATAAAGGCAACGAACATAGCGGCCCCCAAAGCCATGCGGCGTTCCCTGATGTCAGTCTTGGCTTTCATATATTTCGCCAGAGCACCGGCAGCCTGCTTCATGCTCTGGCTGTAAATGCGTTTTTGCTTTTCATACTCCGGGCTGTATAACAGTTTGGTGGCACTTTCAGGATTCCCCTGGCGTACCAAATCGAAGGCTTTATTCTCCATTGCGACAAGTTTGATGTTGGCGATGTCGGTCTGTTCAGCGGCTTTGCTTATAAGGGTCTTGGGAGCTATGGCCATACTTTCCTTGATAGCAGCGTCTAACCTGGACTCAAAGCTTCTGTAGCGTTGTTCCCACTGGAGGTCACCTGTGGCCGCTGCCATACGTGCCGACATAGTTAGCACCTCATCAAGATGTATGATGGCACCATTTAGTTCAACAATCCTGCAGTATTTGCTCACATTCGTCCGGAACTGCGCATACAAGTGTCGTGCGTACCAGCCAGAAGCAGCCATCGAAACCACGATGAAGATGAATGCAATCGTAATGGTCTTTGCAGACAGACAAGCCGGTGCAATGGTTTCATAACTTTCCACATGACTGACCTTTTTATTTGCTTGTCTATTCTTTTTCATACCACAACTCCTACAGGCTTAAATGGCAATTCCAACGTAAACGTCGCTCCCTGCCCCAAACCATCGCTATGGACGGTCAATGACCCTCCTATCTCCTTAGCTGCCAGGGCGCTGCTGTGCAAACCGAAGCCATGACCATCTTTCTTGGTCGTGAATCCATGGCTGAATATCCTCGTCAGATTATCCTCGGATATCCCAACACCGTTGTCGGCCACTTCTATCCGGAAGCGTTCCTCACAATGTTTATAGATTCGAATAGTCAGTAATTTTGAGACTGTAGCATAGTTACCGGGATATTTAATGATATTTAGCCATATTGGTCGATATATCTTCCAGAAGAACTAACAGACCAAAAAACATTTTTCTGGGAGAAACGATTATGGCTGGACCAGGCGAATATGTATCTGACGTAACAGAAGGTATTACAAGTGTTGAGGATTTACCAAAAGCTAAGATTAAGCAGCGTTCACGTAAACGCAAGAAACAGCCATGCCCCTACTGCGGCT
>JADFJC010000003.1 GCA_022566315.1 Planctomycetota bacterium | reverse complement strand
ATGACGTAGTCTCAAAATACTACGACGAGTGGTACTGGCAATCATTTTGGATGGCTAACGAACGCCCTCTCATTGTTCAGGAACTTATGAAATTACGTGATTATGCTACTCCAGCGCTCGATGTAGGAACAGGAACCGGATTATATCTCTTGGAATTATTGCGATTGGGAATCGAATGTGTTGGTCTTGACGCAAGCCAGGCAATGCTTAATGAAGCTAAAAAGAAACTTCCAGATTCAGTACGCTTAATCTGTGGAACTGTCGAGAAACTTCCGTTTCCTGATAAAACATTTAACATGATTACTGCATGCCGCGTGCTTTCACACGTAGCTAATATAAACATTGCGATGCAGGAACTTGGACGTGTTACAAATACAGGCTGTAGCTTGATTGTCTCAGATGTCAGTGCATGTCATAACTATACAACAGTGCGCATCCCGACACCTGATGGAGATGTTCATATTGAGACATATAAACATACAGTGGATCATTTAGTAGCGGCGGCGGAACATTCTGGGTACTGGGAAGTAGATCATCTTAAATCAGTTGCTTACAAAGATTTATTGTGGAAACCACAACCATCTAAATACCCCGCTCTCGACGTGTCTTCGGCAAGACCAATATTTTTTTGGGGGGCCCTTACTCGTCTCAAAAAAGAGTGATGTAGCTCAGACGTATACACTTCACAATTGCCTCAGTCATTAACCGCAAGAACTAAGAATTATTGGGACAAATATTAGGACTTGTCAATAAAAAAACGGTGAAATGTGCGTAATCCCGCGATAGATTAGGGGACAGTTATTATGGCCGTTGTGTGGTGATGTTGGGTATGTGATGACGTATGGCGCTTTCGGGACGGACCCCCCAACGCCCTTCGGGGTTGAGGGGCTAAACAGGCGCCGCGATGGCGACGACGGGGAAACAACCCCAACCCCGCCCACGCATCCTTCGTTAATACTACGGAGGGCAAGCAGGTGGCGGGGCTAACCATTATTTGAGAGTGCCGGCTGATATCGTCGGCTGCCACCACAGGGAGCGCCAATATGCTCGGTCGGTCGCGTACACGTCGATCAGAGCATTTTCAGCCAGGTCGTTCGGCAGGATACCGTAGCGCTTCATCTCCCGAACATAGGTTGGCGTGGGACGAAAGCCCGGCATGTCGAAGCGCTTGATTTCTTCGAGCCGACGCTTGCCCCGGCGGCACAAGGCGAGGACTTTTTGATAGTCCGGGTCGCTTGTGTCGGCGAAAATGGTTACGGATTCGCCAAAACTACCGTTCTCGCTTCGCTGCTTGCAGAGGCCATAACCTCCTGCGTCGGTCGCCATCGGGGCTAACAGAATCAGCGATTTCTCGGGGCGAGAGAGATTGAACATAAGGTGCCGGGAGAATCGTATGCGGATGTCATTCGGGTCGGGATTTGATAGTATAAGCTCCAGATTGTCGGACAAATACTGCGGCATTGGCAGCGAGCTATCGTGACAGCCTGTGCATCGCCGCCGAATGGCCTCGGACGCGGCGATGGAGCTGGGCCATTGGCGGTCGGTAGTGTCAAGTACGCTCTTGGGAAAACCGCCAATCATGCCCGTGCCCAGTGCTGCGTAAGTGCCCGGATATGGCGCTGCCGACTCAATCCAATAACGAATCATGTCCTGTTCGTGCTGCGTCAATTTGGCGTTGTAGTGGCCGCCGTCGAGCATTTTCATCAATGGGCTGGCCGATGTGCCGACGGAGCGTGGCGGCAGGTTGGTCTGCAGGCGGTCGCGTCCATCTGAAAACAGTTGTCGAGCGGTAAGCGTGAAGTAGCTGTGTGAAAAGATAGGCCCGTGATCGCCGGTGAGGATTACGCCGCCGGCGCGCTGGTCGTAGTCGTGGCACGATACGCAGTGCTTGTCCAGGATGGGTTGAATATCACGGGGATAATCGAACACGTCGGGGATGCCAACAAGGGGCGTGATCTGACTGGGCGGCCTCGCGAGCGCCTGCAGCGCTCCGGCCGTCGTGGAGGATGGAGAGGTTTGCCGCTGCTCGTGGCAGCCAACGCAACTGGTCGTTTCACCCGGCATGACGGTCAGGAAGCTGTGCATGCGTTTGACGGAATTGTTGTTTTCATCCAGGGCGACAAAAAACAGGCTCCGTAAAGCGGGTACCTCCATATATGCGGAGCCGTCAGGCTCGACGGGGACCGTTCCCAGGATTCGCTCAAGTGTGTAGGTTCCGCCGAAGCTTATCGGCGGCATCTTGCCGCTGTAATTGATTGGTTTTGGCAGGCTATCCAGCACGAGGAGCTTTTTGATGTCGCCCCGTTTTACGCCTTCCATCCGCCGTCCGGTGTACACATTCTGCAGAATCAGCCGTCCGGTCGCCTGCCGCGGGTCGCTACGGGGTGGTATCACCGGCTCCCTCGGTCGAGCTCTTAATGGACGAGGTTCATGGCACTCGACGCCGGCCTTAATAAGCTCGGACGGCAGACGGTAGATCTCCCGTGTTTCGCCCCGGCTGTTCATCACCAGCAGCCGGGGGCCCTGGGCCACTAAAAAACAGTCTTTAGAGAGTGGATAAGGGTCGCGAAAATTGTCCCCCTTGCTTACCCGGCGAGCTGAGGATGGTTCATCGGGGCCCGCTTTGGGCGTTACGATTGTAATGGCCCCGGCATGTTCCTTGCGGCCGTGCTCTGGGGAAAAGACCGCCACCACTTCGTTGTAGCTGCCGGGAATGGGCTTGGCGTCGATCATTAGGATTCCTGGATGCAGGTTCCCGTAGTATATCATCTGGCCCGTGCCGTCGGGGTTGGCCGTCCAGAGATGGTGGAACGCGACGCGGCTGCGGTCAACGTACTCCCATCGCTCATAGATGACCCTGCCGTCCGGCAGCGGCCAGGGCGTGTTGTCATGCTCGATGTTGGCAGAAACCGGCTGGATGTTCGCACCGCTGCCGTCGCAGATGTATAGAATCGCCACCTGTGTGTACCAACAAGGTACCCAGCGATCACCACGGCTGGAGCAGAACATGATTTTGCCGTTAGGTAGATAGGTCGGCTCAATGTCGTCGTACGGCCCTGAGGTTAGGCGCTTGAGGCCTGCGCCGTCGATATTTATTTCGTAGAGGTGGAAATAGTCGGTGCCGCCCCGGCGGTATGAGAAGAGGATTTTGTCGCCGTTGTAGTGCACCTGTGGGTCGCGAATCGAGCCTTCGGGGTCATCAAGCAAGACGGTGAGTGCACCGCTGCCGAGGTTCAAGCGGCATAAACGTCCCTTTGCCCCGTAAGCCTTTTCGCTTTCGTCGAGGGCGTAGTATCCGAAGTTCTCGTACCAGTGCCCGCCTGCGCCGGGCTGCCGCGAAACGAAGATAATCTCTTCAACGCCTATCTCCGCCGATACCGCCGGCTTGCAGGCCGACGATATTGCGATGAGGAGCAGAACAAGCGTTGCCTTGAGGGAAGCACCTGCAGGGTACATTTGTTCATACGTTCCTTGAATCATAATAACATGATAACAAATAATGCTTGAAATGTTAACGGTTTATGTTAATCGTTCGGCATGAGTGACAAAAGTCTTCTGCAAAATCGAGGTTAACAAGCGCATGTTCACTGACACATACCTGAATATTCTCTTTTCAAAGCGCAATTATTGGAATTACGCTATTTTTCAGTGGTCCGACGCCCGCTTGACAATCGCACCTGGTATCATACTCTCCTGAACAGCAACCCCGCCAGCATTGCTGCAAGTGCCAAGAGGTAACAGATATGGCTTATCGGTTTTCGGGTTTTTACGGGAATTATTTCCTGCCTGATTGTGCTGCTATTAAGTTCGGGGATATCCTTCAGTTGCGTTGCGACTTGTCCTGCGAGGCTGTATTCTGACGGATATGGTCTGTTAAAGTGGAGTCTCGCCAATTTATCATGGTCGCGGTCATAAAGACGCAGAGAAAGGGACTCTGTGTCGCCTACAGGTATGACAACTCGATAGCTGCCAAGGCCGATTTCCTCAACTTCAACTTTGTTGACTGTCTCTGTATCGTCCACAGTATGGGCATCAAAATCAATGCCTGTCATAGGTTTTCCGGATTTATCCTGGCGCGTTATATTGATTGTCCATTTGCTGCTGTCTTTTGTCTGCTGCAGATAGAGGCCTTCTGTTGAGTCCCTTCTGAGAATACTGCGAACTGCCTGAGACCAGAAACGTCCGAACTGATTCCATGTGAGCCACTGAGACCCCCATTTATCAGTGACGTCACTGGTATAGGCCATTGTCGAACCCAACCCATATCTGGAAACCGCCATAATCGGATCACCTGAATTTGTAGCAAGCAGCAGTTGCGTTGCAGGTTTGACATTGGCCATTACATATCCGAAGACAACGGGAAGGTCAGAGTCGCTGAAACCGGAAAGCAGCGGGTGGTCCGAGATCTGAACAAGATTAAATAAATCCTCCTTTATTGCTGAACGCGAAGTTTCAACTGTCTCTTTTGTAAATATCTGCGGGATATTTGCCGGGTCTGTTGTTTCATAATAACGGCCCTTTCCGATCTCAGCAAGCGAACGAAGCAGCTCGCGATTTGCATTGCCAAGTGCAACTGTTGATACGGTAATCCCGGCGTTCGCCATTTCTGATACAAGGCCCTGGTGATCAGCGGGTTGGCTCTGGCCGTCACTGAGTATTATAACATGTTTGATTTTTGCAGAGACTGCATCGAGCATCCCGAAGGCGGTATCAATACCAGGATACATTGACGTTCCACCGCCCGATGCGAGAGTATTAATAGCATCCTTGATTGTATCTGCTTCTCGCAGGCTTCGTATGGGACTAATAATAGATGCCTGACCGTCGAATCCAACCACACCAATATAGTCCTGTTGCCCCATGAGATCAACTGTTGCCTTGGCAGCCTGCCTTGCAAGCTCAATAGGCATACCAGTCATACTTCCGGACTTATCAATCACAAGAACCATTGCCACCGACGGCTGCTCTTTCTGCTTTTCATAGCGGCTTGTCAGCGGAAGCACTTCTTCAACAGGTGTCTGGTAATAACCGCCCAGCCCGAAGCTGTTGTTTGAGCCGAACATTGCCAGACCTCCGCCAAAATCGATGACATAGCGTTTGAGCATTTCCATCTGATTTGATGACATATCAGTTGCAGCAATGTCAGCTAAGATAACTGCATCAAAAGCCAGCAGTGAAGCCAGGTCGTCAGGCAAACCGTGTTTTCCTCTCAGGTCAATCTCAAAACCCTGCTCAATCATAGCCTTTTTGAAGGAACGCATCTTTCGCGGCGTTTCATGCAGGACGAGTATGCGCGGTTTACCCTCGACCGTCACAGTACAGCTTGCCTTGTTGTTTATAAGAAAGTGGTCGTGTTCGGCGAGAAGTTCGGCTGTCCAATGGGTCGCCCCTGAGGTATTCATTGCCACTTCCATATTGACTACATTGTCACTGTTGGGTTCAAGCACAATTTCTTTCTGGCATACAACAATTGCCTTATTCAGGATTCTCAGCCTGGCGGACATTCTCTGATTTGCCCCGATCCTCACAGTCATACGAACAATCTCACCTTCAAACGCCTTTGTAGTGCTGGGCTTGAGCGATTCTATACAAGCTTCAGCATACCTCAGCCCTGACAGTTTGTGCATTCTGAGGTCAATACGTTCGTTCTTGAGCGATTCCAGAGCTTCCTTAATGTTCTTATGAGTTGGACGACCATCTGTAAGAATGACCATACGTCTGGCCTTGTTTGCCGGGAAACACAATCTCGCAGACAATATTGCATCTGCCAGCTTGCTCGCACTCCTGAAGCTGTTATCAGGCATACTCTCAAGCCACTTATCCAGTTCAGATGCCGCTTCCTTTGTTTCCTTTATATGCTTAACACCATCGGCGAAAATAAAAAATGACCAGGAGTCAGATGGTTTCAGCTCATCGATGCATTCATCGATAGTATCAACGGCATCTCTTGCGCCCTTTAGGTCAACTGATTCAGATACATCCAGTATAAATACAACATGAATATCTTCAGATTCAAATGCGATAAAGAGCCGACATAGAGCCAGTATCAACAGGAGAATCGCTGCGATGCGTAATCCCATTGCAGTAAACTTATATACCTTCGGCCGATCTACGAAACTGTATCTAAAGACAACCAGTAATGGTATAAGACAGATCAGCCACAAAAGTGGTTTAAGACTTACAACATCCATTAAATCATCCAAATTTACAGCGGTGATACAATACACACTCAATCACCAACAGCAATAGTGCCAGGATCGCCAGTGTCGCAGACAGCGGCCTGCCCCGGTTAAGGGGTTTGCTCGTATCGATTACATCTTTGTTGTCAAGCAGGGTCTCTGTCGAAGCAAACAGGTTCGCACCAAGCAACCATTTACCTGACGAATTTTCCAAAGTATGAAAACCGGCCTTTCGGATCGGGCCGTAAGAAGAACCGCTCAACTGAAATGGTTCATTGCCGTGGCCGATTGTTACGGCTGTAGTTTCATTGCCATATTGTGTTGTCGGTATTGATATAGAATCACCTATCGAGCAGGCTGATGCTATCGTATCCTGCCTGCCCATCAGATATCTTGCGCAATTATATACTACTATTGGAAACCAGGCACTGTAGTAAAACTCCGATTCAAACGGATCCATATTTATCACAATTGCCACCCTCTGTCCCTGGCGTACTCTGTAAATCAAAGGGACATGTTCAGATGTTTCAACAATGACAAGACTATCTTCGGGCAGGTTGATGTCCCTGGCGCCGATAAAAGGCATAGAATCAATATCACAGTTGCTGAGAACAGGGTGATCTTCGATCTTAATCTTTGCGATCACATTGTTTATCTCTTTGGCGACCTGTCCACACCAGCCGGAGCTTTCCTTTATGCCAAAAATAATAGATCGCTCTGCCTGCGGAATCAGACCGTTAGACAGGACGACATCTGCATTCTCCTGCGAATATTCCAGTTCTCCACTGGTTTGCGCAAAAGCAAGGATACTGTTTACGAGAAAGAACTTATGTTCTGATTCAACCCTGATCTTCACAGGGCGCTTTGGCTGTAGAGCAAGAAAGGCAACATTATCATTTGCCAGCGCATCCTGTATATCCAGAGACGCTTTCCATTGCCCGGGTCCGCCTGCATCAATGGTATATACTTCAGGCTCGTTTATCCCAGGCCTTACTGTCACCGGAATAACCTTAATGATCCTGTTGTCTGGGCCGTAGGTGATAATAATGTCGGTTTCAATATCCTTGTCAAAAGAAGATGCCAATTTGTAATATATGCCCACCTTTACAGGGTTGCTCTGGAGCATTCGAATATCACATATTAAAAAACCGATATTTTCCTGATCGGAGCCTACCTTGACAAGTTCGATATAATCATTAGCATCAGCATTAAAACTGCATCCGTCACTGATAAGGATAATCCTGCAGCTATCCATGGAAATGGCTCCTGCGGCAAGAGTATCCAGTGCTTCGGACCGGAACGGACAATCCGATTGTTCAATACCCCTGACCGCATCAATCAGGACCTTTGGGCTTGTTGTGAAGTGACTTTGGTATTGAACATCCATGGACACTGTGGCAACCGCTGCCTGCTGATTGGCATCGAGACTCCTGATAATGTCAAAAGCTGTTTTCCTGGCAACAGCCAGGCGTGTTCGGCCGTTATCACGAGCATTCATTGACGCACTGTTGTCCAGGATAAGCAGGAGGTCCTTTCGCTGGTCACTGGCAATTTCAGGCGTAGTCATTGCCAGGACAACTGCCACAAGCGCTAAAATCATGAGCAGCAGACTCAATATTTCACGAAGGCGATTAGACAACGCTGTATTTTTCTTCTGGTCGAACACCTCCCGCCATAAAAAGAATGCGGTCACAGGTTTGCGTCCTGGACGTACCTTGAGCAAATAGACGGCAATCAACGGCAACAAACCCAGAAGTGCCAGAAAATAACCCGGATAAAGAAATATCAAGATACCAGTCCTCCGCGCCTGAGAATACTCTGGATAATCCTGTCGAATGGGACATCTGTAGTTGTCGATACCAGGCCGATGCCCTGGGTCGCACAGAATTCGCTCAAACGATCATTCCAGTCAATAACAGCCTGTTCATAGGCCCTGGCTTCTGAATTTGTAATAGTAAGCTGTCGCAATTCACCGCTTTCAATACACTGCAGCTCTACATCGCCTTTCAGACGGCACTTGCGGTCCTCACTATCCTGTACCTGGATACAGAACAGGTCATGATTATTCCATTGCAGAAATTTGAGACCATCTTCAAATCCACCTGGAAAGAAAAAGTCCGAAACCGCAATGACCATCCCTTTCTTCTTGTGCCACCGGCAAAGCTGACGTGCAGCCGTAGCGAAATCAGTGCCAACACCAAATGGTTTCGCTACTTCCAGATTCTGAAGAACGCCAAGCGTTTTACCTCGTCCAAGGGTAGGCTTTGTAACAACGATAAGTTCTTCAGCCATCCCGTAGATGACCACCTTGTCCATACTGTGTAATGCAATATAGGCAAGTGCTGCGACCAGTTGTCGTGCGTACAGGAATTTCGAGTCCATGGATTTACTGGAGTCAAGAAGGAAATACATTATTATATCTTCTTCCAGCTCAAAAAGTTTGATCATAAGAGAATCGAGACGTGCGTAAACCCTCCAGTCAATTGCCCTGTGGTCGTCACCAATAGAATACTCACTGTAATCTGCAAAGGAAATCCCTGCTCCCTTTCTGGTACTTTTTCGGTCGGCCCGCAATGTCCCGCCCAGGACCTTGCGAGCCAGCAGATAAAGGGATTCAAGTCGTCTTATAAATGCCGGATCTGTCAACAACATGCAGTAGCTCACCCTCTGCGATAACCTGTCAAATATCTGGTTTATGCACTTCTTATTTTGGGTTTATTTGAAAGAACGTTTCGAATCAACTCATCGGCAGTAACACCTTCCGCTTGACCTTCAAAGCTGAGTATCAGCCTGTGCCGCATTGCCGGAATTGCCACTGCGTCAATATCTTCAACAGCAACATGATATCTGCCCGCAAGCATCGCACGGACACGGGCGGCAGCCAGAATGGTCTGAGCTGCTCTTGGCGAGGCTCCATGACGAACATATTTCTTTACAGAATCAGGTGCTTGAGCCACAGACGGATGTGTCATTCGGACTATATGTATCAGATAGTTCAGTATTGCCTTGTCAATTGGAATATACCTTACTATGCGTCCCATCTTGATAATATCATCACCGGTGGCAACAACTTTGATCTGAGGCTCAGTAGTACCACCTGTGCGTTTGAGGATTTCAGAGAATTCTTTGTGGCTCGGCATCTTAACGTGCAGTTTGAAAAAGAACCTATCGAGCTGTGCTTCAGGCAATGGATAGGTCCCATCCTGCTCGATAGGATTCTGTGTGGCAAGTACAAAAAACGGCTTATCAAGCATATGCGTTATCCCTGACACTGTGACGTGTTTTTCCTGCATAGTCTCAAGCAGGGCTGATTGTGTCTTGGGGGTTGCCCGGTTGATCTCATCCGCGAGAAGGATGTTACAAAATACAGGTCCAGGCTCAAATTGAAAGGTCTTTTCATTATTTTTCTGAACAAGGATATTCGAACCAACTACATCGGCAGGCAGCAGGTCCGGCGTGAATTGAATGCGCTTGAAATTAAGATGCAAAGCCTTTGAAAAAGTCTGAACAAGAGCAGTTTTTCCAAGTCCTGGTACTCCCTCGAGAAGCACGTGACCGCCGCAGGTGACTGCATTTAGTACATCTTCTATTATATCTTCCTGGCCAACTATAAACTTACTGACCTCTTGTTTTATTAAAGAAAAAGTTGTCCTGAAATGTTCTACTGCTTTCTTGGCAGAATCCGTGCGAGTTGACATAACATCATTTCCCTTCCTCAATTCTGTGAATATTCTCAAAATACTCTTTGACACCGGATTTGACCGCCTCCGAAACATCCTCGCGCCGGATGAATGATTCAGCCTGGTGTTTGTATTGTTCTATGAGGCGGGCTTTCGAGTCTGAACTGCTTCCTGAACCATCTGATGCAGCCTCTGTAGTATTAACAGACGGGCCTTGACCCTTGATGCCTTTAAGCACGCTCTTATCTCCTGTTGCAGGGCTGTTGTTTATATTTGCATTCGTGTTGGAACTGCTCCCGCTGCCAATACCACCACCTTGACCACTGCCGTCTCCGTTGCCATTACCCTTTCCGCTGCCACTGCCTGATTTGCCAGACAGTTTCCCCTGACATTGTGACAGAGACTCGCACAATTTTTGAATGGCTGACTGAGCTTTGCATTTGGCGTCAAGATTATTAAGATTTTCTGCCATCTCGCTCAAAGACTCATTTACGCCCTCAGCTCCCCCAGAACCGGAACCTTGGGAACCGGAGCCCTGAGAACTCGATCCTTGTGAACTTGAACTCTGAGAACTTGAACCTTGAGAGCTCGAACTTTGAGAACTTTGCTGAGAACCTTTTGGGTTTTGAGAGCCGGAACCCTTGCCTGGGCTGTTGAGGGCCTTACCAAGATTGCTTGCTGCCTTATCAAGACGCTTTGCCAGCTTTGCTGCATTACTGGAAGATTTGTTTTGTCTTGCTTCGTTGGCCATACGCTCTGATATTGACTTCAGTTGTTCAAGCTGCTTACGCTGATTCTCAATGGGTGATTTCTTGTCAATCTTGAATTTTTGAAGCTCTATTGCAGCCTCTTTATATTGCTTCTTGGTTAAACGGTTACCAAGAGCTTTTGCACGCTCATGTTTTTGAAGGACCTTTCCCATCTTTTCATATAACTGCTCGTCTTTTCGCTGTTGAAGTTTGGAGAGAACGTCATTTAACTTTTTTTCGAGTCTGGCGTACTGACGCATTGCGTCTTTCAGGTCGGGTGTTTTCTTAAGCTCATCGACCATCGCCTGAAGCTTATCGGGAGCGACCAGCTTTTCAATATCGTCTTTTTTTGCCTGCTCTTTTATCTGCTCGAGGGTGTCTTTTATTTGTTCGTTTATTTGTTCCGTATCAAGCAGCATCTGCTCTGCCGTCTGACGCCGTTGAGCTATCTTCGGGTTGTCAGCCTTTAGCGCAAGCAGCCCCGAAGAAAACATAAGCACAATGCAGAGGCCTATTGTACGAGCCGGCCATTCATATCTAACATCAGTCACAGAGACTTTTTCAAGTTCAGTCTTAGTATGTCCCGCCTGGAGGTCATAAATACCACCCTGTTTATGTGCATTAGAAAATCCTTTATAGGAGCAAACAGCATCTTTCAGTTTGAAATGTTTGTCCGTGTGTATGGCGGCATCATCAAATGATCGGCGGAAAAACAGCCATAATCCCGAAGTTACAATCACTGCCAGGAAAAGTACCGCGGGATACCAGAACAACGGGACATGATACCCCCTCAGAATATAGCTGAGCCCGACAATAATTAAAACAACGCCCGCCACACACATACATCTGATAAGAATATCCAGCCAAAAATGCTGGTTCAAGCGCTCACGAACCTGTTTAACAAATTTGTCTATACTTCCAAATCGCTCAGCCATATCGACTCCTTTTGACCCTGCATCTGAATCAGTAATTAATTCGACCTGGACTACGAGCATTTCTGCTGCGTCTGGTCCTGGTTCTGTTGTCCCTGTTGCGATTAATCCTGTTTTGTCTGCTCGTGATTCTTGAGGGCCTATTGTTTGGCATATTAACGTTTCTGTTTCCGGGATATATGTCAAGTAACAGAGAATAAGACCTAAAATAGTTGCCTACTCCGGAGATCTTTCCATTCGGGCTATTGTAAAGAGCCAGGAGAGAATCAAGGAACACTCTGGCTGATTCTTTATCACGTTTTATCAGATTAAGCAGCCAGTATCCAGCGGGCCGATGGTGCACAAAATTACGAATGGCTATATCTTCTTTTATCTTATTCAGGATAAGCTGATTCATCTCCTGATCCATATTCAGATGCCGCGCCAGATAGGCGTCTATCACAAATTGGATAGCAACTTCATTATCTGTTACAATCTGACCCCTGGCAGGCTTTCTTTGGGTTGCACTGCCAAGAAAACTGTCAATCGTACTGAAGAAATTCTCAGGTGATACAGTATATATCTCTGCAAAAAGCTTTAACTTCTCAGCCTGTTCATGCTTATTGTTCCGCTTCAATTGAGGTATGAACTCATAAACAAGCTTATCAAGAGTTCCTTTCCTGTGAGCCTGCAGAACCAGGTATTCAGCCGGACAAATAAATCTTACCCATTGACCGTTGATACTTAATTTTCTTCTGAAAATAGCTGACTTGCGACCTGATTGTTTATATGGCTCGTAAGTTAACATGACATGGCGAGCCGTTTCTGTAAATTTATCTGTCAGAGCGTTTCTTGCCTTTGCTTCTGTAACCAGCCTGGAAAACCCCGCTTCAGCCAACTGCGGAACCTCCAGCATCTTCCGGCATAACTGATTATGTGTCTTTCTGCGTTTTACGGCTGCTCCGGCATTCTCACGTAATGAACTATCACTACGGATTAGGAACTGTTTCGTCACAGAGCCGCGATTGACACCGCCCCGGATGATTGTATTTCTTTGGGTCACATAGCTCCATCTGCCTCTACCAGCAAGCGTGTTCATCTGTTGTTTGTTATTCAGATACAGATGATGGAGCCGGCGATTACTGTGATGGCACTGTCCGGCAATTACGTCAGCTACGCGATCTATCCAATCGAAATTTGTATTATTCGAATCCTGTATCAAATCAATGTATTCCATGACAACAACTGCTGTATCCAACGCCTCCTCTATGCGCCCCTGCCTATAAAGGTCTCTTACCCATGACACAATTACAGAGCCGGCCTGGTTCATCCTGCTTTTATCGATTGCCATCAGATGCCTTGCACTGTTTCGGGGATCTGTCTTTGCTGAGACAATGGCAAGCTGTATCCTTACTGCAGGGTCTTTCGGATTTTGTGCGATTGCTTCTTCATATGCTGCGATTGCCTTTTCTTTGCGGCCCAGCAGTTCACATATCCTTCCATATTCTGCGAGCTTGCGAACACTTGCTTTCTGAGGCGGAGCAGCAAGTTCAATAAGCTTATCAACTGCGTTGTGTGTATGAATCAGGTCTGTCAATTTGGTTGTGCGTGGACTATATCTCGATAACCTGGGATACAGCGAATTAACTGCCACGTTTTTCAGATGACCAAGTGCAAGTCGCAAAGCGGAATCGGTATTTCCATTTTCAAAGAACTTTGTAATCATATTTATATCGGTTGAACGAGCATAAGACAACCCGCTTGAGCCGGAAACGGCATTCTTATTGCTATTGAGTGCAAATATCCGGCTCTTGAGGTTGTTAGCCTGCTCTGTAAGACCAAGCGTCTCTGCTGCCACAAGAAGCTCTTCTCTATGCTGCGCATCGAGTCTGTTACTCATTAGACGAACGAAGGCCTTTTTCGCAATACTAATTTCATCTGGAAATTTCTGTGGGTCAAGGCCCATTGCACTTGCAACAATGGCACCGTCAATTAACTTCATATATTGAGGTGACACAGAGAGCGACCTGGCCTTGTCAAGAAGGCCAATGACTTCCAACGGTTTATCATTCTTAGCCGCCAGACTCGCAGCGAACATATAAGCGGCAAGGGAAGTTTGATCTTTGTCCAGTAAATCTCTGGTCATCTTCTCTGCGTCTTTGTGCCGAGCTGATACCATCGCAATAAGGATCTTAAGGACTGGATTTTGGACCTTATCCAGATAGCCCCCAAGCTTTGCGGGATTTATTTTACTCGTTCTGGAAAACATACTGAGAATATAACCTGGGCCTGGGCCATCAAGAACCATTTTCACAACATGATCCGGCAAATCAGGGATGTTCCTGAGAGGATAGGACAAAGGCTTAATCAGCAGCTTGTAAGATAAATTAGGAGTGACTGCTGAGGCGCGTTTCTGATAACCTGAAACTTCATTGTCCAGGAACCTGGCGTATTCACTCCAATCCCTTCTTTTTGCCAGCAACGATCCAACGTGATTAAAAATGCTGATACGGTAGTGTGTGGCCTTTGTTAATCTTGAATACCAATCAATAAGATGCCTGTCTAATAAATCCCTTTGCGTGTCAGTCAGTTTATAACTGTTGTTTTTGCTCTGCAGAGCATACGAAATGGCCATAGCTTCATAGTAGCCGGGGTCAGGGACATCCTGCAGCATTTTTAAAGACCTGGAAAAAAGTCTCAATGCTATCTTATCCGTGCCGTAACACCGTAAGCCAACTATTAATGCAAGTCTTGGATTCGAATTTGCGAACATATCAAATATGTGTTCTGCCTCTTTAAGGGTACCTCCCTTACCCTCAATTCTGTGTATTATCCACACGGCCTGAATTGCTTTGTTGTTTGGATGTTCGGGTGCGAGATTGTCAATCGCACGGTTAAAATCTGTTGTTCCAAACTTACTGACATCCATCAAAACATCTATGTTGGAAATACCGTACCTGTTAAGATCAGATTTCACCTGTAATCGTCGATTACCCCCCAGGTCCCCTGCCAGAGCCAGAATATGGCTTACTGTAAAACCCTGGAGGTCCTCTACTGTTGGCGGCAATGCAACATTTGGCGCCATACCGGCAGGAGGATTTGTCCCTGAACGACTGTAGCGCGCGCGATTCCGTTGATAGCTGTATGCAGTTGAGTGATACTTATTGAATCGCAACAGTTCTATAGCTTCGGCAGGAAGGATATGCTGAATATTTGTATCCGTTCCCTGCCTCTTCCATGAAAACTGTATCTTTTTGCCCGTGTTCCCTGGTATTTCATCTTTGAAACCAAGCAGGTCAATGAATGCCTCCATGGCTTCGGCTTTACGACCATCCTCTTCCAGGGCAACAGCATATTGATAGTGCAGTTTGTAGTCTTTTGGATGCAGAGACAATATTCCCTGCAGGAAGCTTATCGCCGTATTCCACCCACCAATTGACATGATTGTGCCGACAATAGATTCAGCATCCCGCGGGTCCATCCTATCTCCTCCCGCAATTTCAGTCAGGATACGAAATCCATCATCTTTATTCCCATTTTGAATATACAACCTGGCAATCTTAAGACGGGTTTGGCTTGTGTTGTCCAGAGTAATAGCCTTTTGCAGCGTCTCGACCGCCTTTTCCCAGTCACCCTGAGTTTCTTCAACTGCTGCAAGCTCATAAATCAGCTCAATATCATCCGTCTGTATGCGGGTTGCTTCCAGCAGGGCCTGCCTGCGTTCTTCATATTTGCCCATCTGCTTATAAACTTCCGCCAGTCCGAGAAAGGGCACTGCTGAAAAACGATTCTTTTGTTGTTGATGTTTAAGCCTTTGAATCAGTTCCTGGCGCTTGCCGGTCTGCCCTGCTGCTTCGGACATATTCCGAACAAAGCGAAGTTTTTCTGAGGCGTTCCGGGCTGTCTCATATAAGCGCCAATAGATATGCTGAGCATCTTCATACTTACCGTCTGATGTGTATAGTTTGGCCAGTTGTGAAAGGACCTCAGTATTCCCTTCGAATTCACGGTCGGCGGCATCAAGTATATCAATGGCATCCTTACCCCTGCCAAGCGCAGTCAGAAGTCGTGAATGATATATCCTGGCAGTAGCGCTCGCAGGAGAGATTTTTTCCCATACGAGGACCCACTTAAGCCCGTCCTCGTATCTTCTGGATTTCTGATAAAGCTCTATCAATTCACGAATAAGATTAGGTTTACGTGTACCTGTTTTGGTTATCAGAAACTCCACACGTTCAGCCGCACTTGCCCAGTCGCGTCTGAGACGATAGATGTGAATCTGCTGCCTTGAGGCCATTTCCAGATTGAGCAGGGCTGCCTCGGCAAGTACGGCATTTGCCTTGACCGGCAAATTCTGCGACTCAAGCAATTCACTCAGCAGACAGGTCTGCTGAATGGTTAATCTGTCAATTGCCTCAAGCTCTCTGATCAATCCGGCCTCTTTCTCACCTGAATCCACAGCAGCCATAATCTGAGATATGGCCGAACGTATCATGGGAAACGTTTTGGCCATCTCCAACTGATGCCTGGCCCAGACAACAGCCTTGTCAAATTCTTTTAGACGAATCGCTATCTTACAGAGATGATTCAAATATGTCACATCATCAGAGAATTCAACGTACCTGGCCTCAACCCATTCAAGGGCAAGATCATAGTGCCCTCTTGTGCCTGCAGCATTGGAAGCACGCATCATCATTTGAAGATCACCTTTGCCGGCAATCATCTTGAGAATGTCCAGGGCCTCATCTTTTTTGTTATCTCGATACAGGAACTGAGCATACACCTGCTGCGCTGTGAGGCTCTCAGGCAAAGCGTCAATCATCTGCTCGTAAACAGTCTCAGCATGGTCTTTTAATTTGTACTGTTCGAGAATACCTCCAACTCGAAGATACGCATATTCGGTCCTGTCGGATAGCTCAAGAAAACGATTCAGCATCGCCCCGGCTTTGTTGTCCTGCTTATTCCTGTGATACAGGTCAGCCAGGCTGATCAGAATCTCACGGTCCTGATTATTGTATTCAAATAACTGCTCCAAAAGTGTGATAGCCTTGTCAAGTTGCCCGGCTTCTGTAAGCGTCTTAACATAGGCCTTCTGATTGGCCTTATCACCCGGTGTCACCTTGAGTATCTCTCGAAACATTTCCAGGGCTTCGTCAGCCCGGTCCATATGGATCAGCAAGTTGGCCAATCGCTTTTTCAGGCTTGTACGTTTGGGATGAGTTTCGACAAGATCTTCCAGGTAATCCTTCAGGCCGTTAGTGTTGTCGTCACGATTAAAAATCTCCTCAATTTGAGAACATATCTGATTCTCGAGCCAAGACCCCTGACCAACCATCTCAAGTGTTTCAGCATAGACATCCAGGGCCTTTTGATTGTCAGCCTTGTATTGATATATATCGCCTTTGCGAAGACTTCGCATCACTGCCTTGTATTCATCTCTTGTAATGGAAATCAGTTTATCACTGGTCATGAGAGCATCATCGAAGAGGCCTTCATTGATCTGCAATTCTATAAGATCTTCGTAAAGATCCTGGTTCTCATTGCTGGTTTCAAGCAACTGACTCCACAACTCTGCGGCCTTGTCTTTCTGATTTGTACGGATATAAAGTTCGCCCAGCAATTTACCTGCTTTTTCTGAAATCTCATAGAGACTTGTCAATTTGCGGGCTTTGACAAGGTCTGAAATAGCTGTCTCAAATCTAAGATTACGAGCTTCGGCTTTTGCCTTATAAAACAAGTATTCTGCAGTAAGAGAGTTATTCGCTGGTATATTCCTGTAGAGTTCCAGTGCCTTTGCATCCCGGTCCTGTCGCTCATAAAAGAAAGCCAGCAACAATCTGCTGGCAGTATCGTTGTTTTTGTCAAGATTAGCCTTGAGAAAAGATTCAAGCTGCTCAATTGTCCCTGTGTCAAGCCATGCATTATAGAATCTGTCATACAAATAGCTGTCGTCGGGACGCTCTTGTAATAATGAAAAATATTTTTCAGGTTTGGTGTTTTCCTGCTGGGCTGGACTGAATCCGCAAAGAAATGAAAACGACATCAGCAGGAAAATACATTTATTCCTCTTAATCATACAAATATCTCCCACTCTACTTTCATAGAAGAAAATATTCACCAACCATTATACATTATATGTCAACGGGTGTGAAGAAAATCTTTCTGGCGATCTGTAAGTACTTTTGTATACTAATCTTATGAGTCCCTATTTGGGTAAATTTTTTTTATTTTTCTAAAGGGAGACAAGATTATGTGCAAGGACGTGAAAATTACAACAGAACAACTAACAAAAGCGATGGACGCAGAGTAGCAAAAGTTAGTACAACAAGTTAAGGATGCGGTTATCCGTTAATAGAATACCAAGAGCAAGGGACATAATGATAAGTGAATTTGGAAAAGAAGGGACATCTTGCGCTTGTCACGCAGACATCGGACCACCGCAAAACTGCTGAATTTCCAATGCCCGCACCTGTGCTGCCCGCACAGAAAACGCGGGTACAGGTGAACGTTCTTTGAAAAGAGGACACACAGCAGGTATCAGTAGATAAATGCTCTCAGAAATCTTAACTTTGTCAAAATGAAAGAATACATTGCCTGGTATCTGACATCAAGAGGTGACTAATAAAAGAGAAATGTTGCTTTAGAGTTGCATATTGGCTGTATTTCATACATAATCTCGTAGTATGGTTCGCAGATCTACATAACAGCGTTTAAGGATTCCGTGGGCACCGGCGCTCTTGTGGCGGCACGAGACCGAAGCACAGCAAAAGGAGATTTGAGAAGAAGAGATTCGCCATTAATCGTAAGGACCGCGCTTGCGGTCCCCAGGAAAGTTAACGCAATAGAATGGTTATAGACAGCCGTAACAAAACGCTCAAATTCCTGCTGTTAGCTACTCTTGTTGTACTGCTCATTCCAGCTAAGGCACAGGCTTACATAGGACCGGGGGCTGGCTTTGCCTTTTTCGGTTCCATGCTGACGTTTTTTTACGCAACACTTTCGGTCGTATTTTACCTGCTCACCTGGCCGGTACGATATGTCATTCGAGCAATCCGCGGGCGCCGGGCGTTTGTCCGAAGCAGGGTCAGGAAGTTTGTTGTACTCGGGCTGGACGGCATGGATTATGCTCTGACGAAAGAATTCCTCGAAGAGGGCAAACTGCCAAACCTGGCAAGACTACGCAGAGAAGGCTGCTTCAAACAGCTTGCAACAACCATCCCCCCCATTTCACCTGTCGCCTGGTCTTCGTTTCAGACCGGCTCCAACCCCGGCAAGCACAACATATTCGATTTCCTGACACGTGATAAGAAAAGCTATCTGCCCAAGCTCAGCTCAGTAGATATCAGGGACACCCGCCGAAAAATCAGTCTGGGTAAATATCAGCTCCCTCTGGGCAAAGCCGGCATCCACCTGCTCCGCAAGAGCAAACCGTTCTGGACAACCCTCGGTGAGCACGGCATATTCAGCAGCGTAATCCGGGTGCCCATCACATTTCCACCGGAGAAGTTCTACGGCGTGCAATTGTCCGGAATGTGCGTCCCCGACCTTCGCGGCACACAGGGAACGTTTTCTTTCTACACAAGCCGCAGCGACGGCAGCGTCGAGCACACCGCCGGCGAAAGCTTCACCGTTACCAGAAACAAAAACACCATAAAGGCTGAGCTTATCGGCCCGCCGAATCCCTTTCGCAAAGACAACAGTGTCCTGAAATGCCCTTTCGTAGTAACTATCAAAGATGAGGATACGGTGAAACTCACCATCAGCGGGAACACTTACACGGTAGCCAAAAACGCCTACACCGAATGGATTAAGCTTGGCTTTAAGGCATGTCCTGGTGTTACAGTCCACGGCATCTGCAAGTTTCTTCTATTGAGCACGACACCCGAATTTGAGTTGTACGTAACCCCCGTCAACATCGATCCGGAGAAACCCGCCATGCCCATTTCTCATCCCGGTATTTTCTCGACTTACTTAGCCAAACGCCAGGGCCCCTTCGCCACTCTCGGTTTGCTCGAAGACAGCTGGGCCCTTAACGAGAAAATTATTTCCGACGAGAGCTTCATAAAACAATCTACCGATGCGGACATAGAACGCCGGAAGATGTTTTTTGATTCTCTTGACAAAATAAAGCGAGGCCTATGCGTTTGCGTATTTGACGGTATGGACCGTATCCAGCACACGTTTTGGCGGGACATCGACAAGCAGCATCCTGCTAATAAGCAGCGCCGGCAAAACCGGCCACGCAACGCAATTGAGGAGATTTACAGGCGTATGGATGACCTCGTTGGCGAAACGTTGGATAGATGCAAATCTAATGACACCGTGCTTATGATTATTTCCGACCACGGCTTCAACAGCTTTCGCTGCGGCGTTGACCTGAACCGATGGCTCGAAGAAAACGGTTATTTGAAGCTCAAGAACGATGGCCGCAACAAGAAGAATCTGGCTGGTGTTGACTGGTCCAAAACCCGTGCCTTCGCCCTGGGTCTTGCAGGTATTTTTCTTAACCTAAAGGGGCGCGAGGCCCAGGGAATTGTCGAACCCGAAAACGAAGCCGATAGTCTGCGAGACGAAATCATAACTAAGCTCACCGGTCTAACCGACTCGGCCAAGAGCAACCAGCCGGTAGTTAAGCAGGTTTACAATGCTCTAAAGGTCTATCGCGGGCCCTACAAAGACGAAGCGCCTGATCTGATTATCGGCTATAACAAGGGCTATCGTGCATCCTGGGAGACCGCTATTGGACAAGTAACCGACAAGATTTACCACGAAAATACCAAGGCATGGAGCGGAGACCATTGTATCGACCGCTCGCTTGTCCCGGGAGTTTTGTTCTGTAACCGACGCATCGAAACCAAAGAACCGCGGCTGATGGATATAGGCCCGACGATATTAGACATGTTCGGCGTAGCCGTACCCAGGTATATGGACGGCAGACCACTATCAGTGGCTGACGCTGCCAGCAGGCGCACAGACCAATCTGAATAGTATGAGGACAAAATGATACGATGACTCCTGACAATAACACAAGACTCAATCGTAGAGACTTTCTGAAACGCTCGGCCGTAACAGTTGCGGCCTTGAGCACAGGGTGCGCGGCAAAGAAGAAACGCCGTCCGACAAATAGAGTAATTATCATCGGCATCGACGGCATGGACCCGCGCCTGTGTGAAAAGCTTATGAGCACCGGCCAATTACCCAATCTTGCCAAGCTCAGACAATCAGGCGGTTACCGCGTCCTTGGCACCAGCATTCCACCGCAAAGCCCCGTGGCCTGGGCGAATTTCATCAACGGGGCCGGACCCGGCTCACACGGTATCTTCGATTTCATTCACCGCGATCCGACCAAGCAGGTTGCTCCGTTTTTCTCTGTTGCCAAAACGGTGCAAGGTGAAGGTTACTGGGAGATAGGAGACCACAAGCTGCAGTTGGATTTCTGGCCTTTCAGCCACAAACCGCCCACAACCGTATTGCTGCGACAGGGAATACCCTTCTGGGATTATCTTGACGAAGCAGGTATCTGCTCCACATTCTACGACCTGCCTTCCAACTATCCGCCAAGCCCCTCGAAATACGGTCATCACCGGTGCTTGTCCGGTATGGGCACCCCTGACCTGCTGGGAACATACGGAACCTACCAGCACTTTGCAGAGGACGGACCGGTTCGCACCAAAGATGAAGCCGGCGGCAAACGGTCGATGCTTTTCTTCGAGAACGAAACCGCTACTGCGCAGCTAATTGGGCCCCGAAACAACCTTCTAAAGGCCCCGGAACCAGCTACCATCCCATTTTGTGTGCATCGTGACAAAGCGGCCAAAGCATGCGTCATCGAAATCCAGAAGCACAAAATCCTGCTCAAGGAAGGACAGTGGAGCCGCTGGATTAAATTGGATTTCGAAATGTCTTTGCCTGCTCTCATTCCCAATAAACACCTGATGGCAATATGCCGTTTTTATCTGCAGGAGGTCTCTGGGAATTTCCAATTGTATGTAAGCCCCATTAATAGCGACCCCTCCGATTCCGCCCTGCGAATAACCGAGCCACCTGAGTTCATCAAGGAAATCTCAGACAGGTTGGGCTTGTTCTACACAACCGGTTTTCAGGAAGACCACAAGGCATTAGCAAACAAGATATTTACCGATGAGGAATATCGCATCCAGGCAGGTATGGTACTGCAAGAGCGTCTCAAACTGCTGGAGTATGCTTTGGAAAACTATGATGACGGCCTGTTGTTCTTTTACTTTTCCAGCACGGACTTACAGTCACATATGTTCTGGTGGGACTCAGACTTGAAGCACCCAACTCGTTCTGCCGAAGATGCCAAAAATTGTTTTCACCACATCCACAAGCTTTACCATAAATTAGACTCGGTTGTTGGAGATATTTTGAGACGCTACGGTGACAAGGCCACCATTATTGTGATGAGCGATCACGGCTTTGCCAACTTCAAGAGACAATTCAACCTGAACACCTGGCTGCGGGAAAACCGCTACCTTTATCCTCCAAATTCTACCGGAATTTTGAGGAACGTTGACTGGTCAAGGACACGAGCATACGGCTTGGGTATAAATGGTCTGTATCTCAATCTTAAGGGACGGGAGCGTGATGGGATAGTAGAACCTGGCGAGCAGCGTGAACAGCTCCTGGATGAATTGTCAGCCAGGCTCGAAGCTGTTCGGGACACCAATGGCGAACGCGTCATTGTGAAGGCGCACCGCGCAGATAAGGTGTATTCAGGCCCCGCGACAACACTTGCTCCTGACTTAGTCATCGGCTACTGTCGTAACTACCGGGCCTCCTGGGCCACCTGTCTTGGCGATATGACTAAGGAAATACTACTGGACAACGATTCGGTTTGGAGCGCAGACCATTGTGCTGATGCCTCCGAGGTGCCGGGTGTCATCTTTAGCAATCGACCCATCAGTGCCGGCACACCGGCATTAGTGGATATCGCACCATCTGTTCTGACAAAATTCGGATTAAAAATTCCACCTTCAATGCAAGGCGAAAATATTTTTGTGATGTAAACTGATTCGGATGATGACAATTGCGTAAGGGAGCTATAACACATGGCTAAGATCAAGATTGATTCGGCTCTGTTTGCCAGAGCAAAAAACGTCGTTGAGGTTGCGGGGTACAGCAGTATGGAGGAGTTCGTTACTCATATTATCGAAAAGGAAGTTGCTAAATACGAACAAACCGATGCGGATGAAAAAATAGCTGAACAACTTCGAGGATTGGGTTATATCGAATGATGAGTTTTTTAGCGCATATTGTTACCTGGCTGAACGTGCCGCTGAACGCCGCCGGTAAGCTGCTAACGGCTCCTGTGGCTGCAGTGCCGGGCTGGCTATCGAACACAGTCATATCAGCCGCGATGGGCGTAATTCTGCTGGTTCTATGGAAGTACACTTCCAATCAGGATGCCATCGGCCGGGTCAAAGATGATATAAAGGCCAACATGCTCGCGCTAAAGCTTTTCAAAGACAGCATCTCGGTAACATTACAGGCCCAAGGCCGAGTCTTCAAGGGTGCTGGGGGCCTGCTATTTCACGCCATTCGGCCCATGCTGGTGGTGACTGTGCCAATCTGCTTAATATTAGCTCAAATGGGGCTGTGGTATCAGGCTCGGCCCCTGCAACCGGGTGAGGAAGCTTTGGTCGTTATGGAGCTAAATGGCAATGTCGATTCTGCCTGGCCCAATGTGAGCATAGCATCTATGCCTGCCGCTGACGTTATCATCGACCAGACACGCGTCTTCTCTAAGCGCCAGATATACTGGAAAATCAAGGCACGTGAAAATGGATTAAACAACATAGTTTTCCAGGTGGATAACGAGCAGGTAGAAAAAGAGCTGGCGATTGGTAATGGCTTTATGCGAGTAAGCTTACAGCGTCCTGGTTGGCATTGGTTCGATATCCTGGAACATCCGAGCGAGAAACCTTTTGGGCCGGATTCAGTTGTTCAATCTATCAGTATCAAATATCCCGACCGTTTGAGCCGAACCAGCGGCACCGGCTGGTGGGTTGCTTATTTCTTTGTTGCCTCGATGGTCTTTGCGTTAATCTTTAAACCATTTTTGAAGGTCAGGATTTGATTGTTAATGAGTAAAAAGAGAAAAAAATCTTTTCCATCGCGATATATACTGGTGACATTCGTGCTGGTATCCGGCATTGTCGCCTGGTTTTTATTTGCCCAGGCTAAATCAAAAGGCCAAATTCGCAATGTCCTGCTAATCAGTATCGATACCTGTCGGGCTGATTATCTGAGCTGCTATGGCTACAAACGCAAAACCACGCCGAATATTGACGCCCTTGCCGCAGAAGCAATAGTTTTCTCCAATGTGATTTCTCCTGTGCCAATAACTCTTCCTTCACATTGTTCCATGTTGACCGGCACAATTCCCCCATACCACAGCATCCACAACAATGCTGAGTTCAAGCTCTCCGAATCCAATGTAACCTTAGCGGAACTATTAAAAGCTAATGGCTATGCTACCGGTGCCGTTATAAGTGCATTCGTTCTTAATTCACAATTCGGCATCGGCCAGGGTTTCGACACTTATAACGATAAGTTTGAGCAAACCCATTTCGCCGGAAACATTGCCGAACGCAAAGGCGGCCAGACCTCCCGTATTGCTATTGATTGGCTCGAAAAACACAAAAACGAAAAATTCTTTTTATTCCTGCATTACTACGACCCTCACGATGACTATGTGCCCCCGGAACCATTCGCATCTGAGTTTGCCGACAACCTTTACGCCGGAGAAATCGCCTACGCAGACCATTGCATTGGACAGGTTCTTGAGAAACTCAAAGAATTGAAGCTGGACAAATCCACCTTAATTATTATTACCTCAGACCATGGTGAAATGCTTGGCGAACATGGCGAGGACACGCACATGTATTTCATTTACCAGGGTGCTGTCAAGGTTCCGCTTATTTTCAAAGTACCAGGCCGACAAAAGCATAAAGTCATTAACAAAACAGTTGGTTTGATTGATATTGTCCCGACGGTTTGCGGTTTGCTGAAGATTCCGTCTCCGCCACAGATTCAGGGTGAAGACCTTTCTGCGTTCTTTGGCAAAAGCAATCCCAAGCTCCGGCAAAGGTATCTGTATAGCGAAAGCCTTTATGCTACGAGATACGGCGTAAATTCGCTGCTGGGCGTTGTTACTGACGGGTGGAAGTATATCCAGACCACCAGGCCGGAATTGTACGACCTGGCCAAAGACCCCGCCGAAAGAACGAACCTCATAGACCAGCAGCCTCAGAGAGCCCGCATCCTCCAGGATAAATTGAAACAAATACTGGAACAGACAGTTCGCAAAGTCGACCCGCAAGACATGATCGAACTGGACGCCCAGGCCATCAGGAACCTGCAATCGCTCGGCTATGTTGCAGGGACAAAAGTTAGTGATGATTTTGAATTCGATCAAACTAAAGAGGACCCAAAGGACCTGATCGAATTTCATAATGTTTATCGCAGAGCCACTGGCCTCGTTCATAAAAAACAATATGACCAGGTCAAAGAGATTTGCAAAAAACTGCTTGCCGACCGTCCGAATTTTCATGAGCTGCACGATCTGATGGCTGACATAGCTTTGATGCAAAACCAATACGCTCAAGCCCTTCCATATTTATATCAAGGTCTTAAGCTTAAACCCGGTCGATATAAAGTTCATCACAATCTCGCTGTGGCGCTCGGTAAGCTGGGACAGTCTGAAGAATCCGTTGAGCAGTTCAAAAAAATGATCGAGCTTGCTCCGAACGATCCTCAAACTCGCAACAAAATAGCTTTGGAACTGTTGAGACAAAAACAAGTAAGCCTGGCGATTACTCAATTCGAATCCTCGCTAAATCTCGACCCGTACCAGCCGGATACGCTAAACACTATGGCCCGGATTTTTGCTACGACTTCGGAGAAAAATCTGCGGGACCCCAAAAAGGCGATTGAGCTGGCCAGGCGAGCCTGTGAGCTTACTAATTTCAAACAACCTGTGATTTTGTACACATTATCCATTGCCTGTGCCTCTGCCGGTCAATTCCCACAAGCCATCGAGAACGCCCAAAAAGCCCTTTCCCTTGCCAATATGGCAAAACAGAACACCCTGGCAATGAAAATCCAAAAACACCTCCAATCTCTTGAAGCAGTAAAGCCAAATTTTGAATCGGGCCGGTCTTCCAAATAAAAAAGGATTTACATAGGAAACATCGACGAAAATAGCTCGAATTCGAATTCGATAATTTAGATGCGTTTGCCCTGGGATTAGTTGTGAATTAGTGGACATATCATCATTTTCCCTTGTATAATATTGCCTTGGATAAAAGCGATTTTACTATGCTGTTTTCATTAAGAGGAGAATGTGCCATGACCAGTTCAACGATTCGCGCCTTCACGTGTTTAATCCGCTACTTATTTTTAACTTGCGCATTTTAATTTGAACTGCGTGCCGAGACATTTTGCACGACAGGCGCTATTGTTTTCTTGCTATCTATATCGAATTCAATATACTTGTTCGTAAGAGCCTCCTGTAATAAAGGTTATTGTGGTTTTAATCAAACAACCACGTATCGCGGCTGACTTGGGAGGCCCCGGTTACATAGTTTCTGTCAGGTGAAAACGTGTTGACGCAGAGAATTAAAGCCCACAAGTAACACAGAGCACTGTGACTTAAGGAGGTAGCTTTATGCAAAGTAAAATGGCACTGTTATTTCTCGCCGTATTCGTTATTGTTCTGACTACGAGGGACAATTGCGACGCCGAACAGAAAGTAGCGATCATTTTCAACGAAAATGATCCGAGGATTGCCTTTGCCGTTGGAGACATCAAAAGGGCCTTGGCCGATGCGGGTTACGCCGTAGAAGGTACACGAGCGGATCTGAAAATCGTTTTCGAGATTTTCAGGACCGGTATGGGACCCCAAGCGTTCCGCATTCGCAGAGAAGGCGACAATGTAATCCGGATTGTGGGGGGCGATTCATTAGGCGCTATGTATGGAGGTCTGGAACTGGCTGAGATGGTTACGCTGGGTGGGGATCTCCTTGGGGTGCCGGAAAAGGCCAGGAAGCCTTATATATTCCGCCGCGGTCTGAAATTCAATATTCCGCTGGATGCCCGCTCACCAAGTTATGATGATACAGGTACTGCCGCTCAGAAGAATATCCCTGTTATGTGGGATTTTGATTTCTGGCAAGAGTTCCTCGATACGCTGGCGCGGAACCGCTACAATGTGCTCACGCTCTGGACTAAACATCCATATCCGGGTTGGTTGAAGCTCCAGAAGTATCCGGAAATAGGTTACGACGACGTCTGTGTCCTCAAGGATGAGGTTACAACAACAAGCAACCGTCAGTGGGACGGGATGGATATGTACGATGGAGATAATTTCAAGGTTGTCAAAAAGATATCTCTGGATGAAAAGATTGCATTCTGGCAAAAAGTGTTCCAACTCGCGGATGACCGGGGGATTGAAGTCTATATATTTCACTGGAATATCTTTACTTTTGGCGCAAAAGGAAAGTACGGAATCGACGATAGGCCGGACAATGAAAAGACCATCGAATACATGCGTTATTGCATTGGCGAGTTCCTGAAGACCTATCCCCAGGTCGACGGAATCGGGGTCACCGCCGGCGAGCATGTAGATCGACAACGCGTTAAGAACGTCGGCGGTATCGAGCAATGGCTCTGGCGCACCTATGGTCAAGGTGTTATGGATGCAAAGCGAGCAAATCCCAAGCGCGAGCTTCGCTTCATCTTCCGTCAGCATCAGGCCAATCTCAGCAAGATCGTAGATGCTTTTAAGGACTTCGATGGTCCTTTCAACACAGGGCATAAATACGCCCGGGCCCGCCTCTATTCGACAACCACGTCTCCTTATCTCGATATTGAATACAGAGAGGATCTGGAGCGGCACAAGGTGCCATGCTGGTTGAACCTTCGTAACGATGATCTTTTCGTGTTTCGCTGGGGAGATGCCGATTACGTACGCGAATTCCTTCAAAACGTTCCTCGTGACTTGATGCGGTTTGAAGCAGGCTTCTATATGGGACCGGACGGTTTTGTCTGGGGCCGTGAATTCATCAGCAAGGATACCGACCTATCAGGTGAGCTGGAAATCAGTAAGCACTGGTATCGTTTTATGCTTTGGGGCCGGCTGGCTTACGACCTGTTCCTAACCAATGACTTTTTTGAAAAACGTTTAAAGAATCGCTTCCCGCAGGCTGAACCTGCACTACTTTACGATACCTGGGCGGCCGCATCGCAGATTGTCCCCCAGGTTAATCGTTTCTTCTTCCGAGTTAACGACTTTCAATTTTCCCCCGAAGGCTGCATCTACAATCAAGGCTTCCTGTCGGTGGAACAGTTTTTCCAGCATCCTCCCCTGCGTGGCTCAGGAATCCTCTCGATTCAGGAATATGCGTCATCCATCATCAAGGAAGAAGCGTCTGATGGTATCACGCCCATGGAGGTGTCGGACAACCTGGATAGGCTGGCGGAAAAGGCCCTAAATGGTGTTAAGGTCTTGAGAAGAAATTCCGACACTAATAAAGAGTTAGCCGCTACGTTGACGGATATAGAATCTATGGCCTATTTAGGCCGTTACTACGCCGACAAGATACGAGGTGCAGCCGAACTGGCAGTTTTCCGGGCCGACCCAAGACGCAAAGAGCATCAGGCAAGTGCCGTCCGCCATCTGAGCAATGCCGTCAAGGAATGGGAAGCCTATGCTCGCGTGGCTACCAGCCAGTATCGCCCGCAACTATTTTCCCGCACGCATTACATGAACTGGGAGAAACTGTTGGATAACGTGAAAGAAGAAGTGGAAACGATTCGAACCTCCGTAAATTCGGATGAGAATAATACTCAATAAGACTATAATTCATGCGGCTGTGTTGGCCTTTGTTACTGCAACAGATAAGTTACAGAGACAGAAGGGATATTTGAAGTGCTTTTAATGAGGAGCGGTTTTCGATCATGGATCAAATAGAACGAATCGCAAGAGAACATGCCGACGTTTCCCGGCGTTACTTCCTCCAGCTCATGGCGACAGGAGTTGCGGGCTTGGGGACTACCCGACTTTGGGCTGAGGAGCATGAAAATAAGACCCACCCTCTGCTCGCTGAGGCCATTTCAAAGCTGGAGTATCTTACCCGAGAGGAGAATTTCATTAGTTACGGTCGAGGTAAACCGCCACCGCACAAATTGCCCCTTGAGAAACGTCGCGAAGTGGGGCTGGTACGTGAGACCTGGGAGTTGGAGGTTCTGCCGGACCCGGAGAGTAATGCCAAAGTGGATCGGCCCCTTTCTAAAGCTTCGGGCACAGCTCTGAACTGGGATAGGCTTATGGAGCTTGCCAAGACGTCTGCCGTGCGTTTCATGAGCGTGATGTCCTGCACGAATGGCCGCTCTCCATGTGGCATGGGGCTGTGGGAGGGCTTGCCTTTGAGAGAAGTTGTATGGCTGGTTCGTCCGACAGGCAATGTCCGGCGTGTCTTTTATTATGGCTACCACAACGATGACCCGGAACAACGATTCCAGAGTTCTCTGCCTATCGGTCGTGTCCTGGAAGATCCTCCGGGGGAACACCCGGTCATCCTCTGTTATAAGCTTAACGGTGAGTGGCTCACACCTAAGCGAGGCGGGCCAGTTCGTATGCTGGTCCCTGATGCGTATGGCAACAAGTCGGTGAAGTGGCTTCAGCGCATCATACTGACGAATAACTACCAGGCAAATGATACATACGCGACTTGGAATAACGATACTGTCAGTCATATAAAGACCTGTGCTCGCTTTATTCATACTCCCCAAAAAATCGATGTGGGACAGCCTGTGCCGATAACTGGAGTGGCACAGGTGGGTATGTCCGGCTTGAGCAAGGTCCAGTACTGGCTTCATCCGCAGGATGAACTGCTTCCGGAGAATGACCCTTACTTCAGTAAAAGGCAATGGAAGGACGCGGATATTCTGCCGCCTCCGGAACTTTGGGGAGGAGGACTTCCTGATGGCAAGCTGCCGTCAATCCCGCGCCAGTTTGACACAACCACGGGTAAACCGCACCGCTGGCCGATTCTCAACACGATTGTCCATTGGGCAGCACTGCTTTGCGTCCCTCGTCCCGGAAAATACGACCTTCGCTGCCGCACAATCGATGCTAACGGCATCGCTCAGCCCATGCCACGTCCATTCCTCAAGTCAGGGCATAACGCTATTCAGAAAGTACAAGTCGTTGTTGAAGAGAAGGCTTAGGACTTGTAAATAAATTATCTTCCATTTTTGGCTGGCTGCGGCTTTGGCTGGCGGCCTCAGCAAAACTTGGACTACCAACCAGTAGGCCTGCGTTCTGAAATGAAGAAAACATTTTCTAAATGCGTTCGTCAAGCTCTCGCAAACATCTGGCCCTTGTACGGGGCAGTTTTCGCGATGGCTATAAGTCTAAGCGTGTTGTGGACAGCCATGCCGTTTATCGTACGCAACATCGGTGGAACCGAAGAGCACGTTGGATATGTCTGGGCCGCCAACATGCTTGGCTATCTGTTATGCTTGTTGTTTGCCGCATCGATGTTAGGCCATCTCAATCCCCGCCGTACGGCCCGCACAGCTGCCGCCGCTATGTTCCTGGCAACCCTCGTGATGGCCGTTTTGGTTTACTACGCAATAGCCTGCAACCAGTTCGGCAGGCCCATGCTCATCTGGATGATGATCGCCGCAAGCACACTCGCCGGAGCAGCTATGTCGCTCTTCTGGCCTTTTCTTATGACCTGGGTTTCGTCCGACTACGAGGGTGCTATCCTGAACCGTCGCCTCGGAACCTACAACGGCACGTGGTCTGCTGCCGCGATTATGGGCCCTCTGATAGGTGGTGTGCTCGTAGAAATGAACACCTTGGGGCCGATCGTGGCAGGTATGGCGTGTCTGGCGGTTTGCTTTGTCCTACTCTGTCTCGCTCATGACGGGTCTGCTGGTCCCGCTGCTTCTGTAAGACCGGCTGATGCACCGGAAGTCCGCTTTGACCGAAATCTGCTATTGCGCTTCAGGTGGATGGCCCGCGTTGCCCTGTTCTGCTCCTGGGTCTGCCTGGGCGTGTCGCGTTCGCAATTTGCACTGTTGTTTACGAGTATGGGATTCTCGGAAATGCAGTTCGGGATAATTATTACTTTATTTGGAATCTGCAACTTTGTCGTCTTGACCTGCGCAGGCCGCTTCGGCTTCTGGCATTTCAAACCGGTGCTGCTTCTCGGTGTTCAAATGGTCCTTGCCCTCTCTCTTTTTTTGATCATCTTCGGCCGTACGCTCTGGGCCTTTGTTCCTGCATTTGTGATTATGGGCTCCGGCTTTGGCTTTGCCTATAGCTCCGGCCTCTATTACGGTGCCTGCGGCAGCAAGAAACGCTCCACCCAGATGTCAATACACGAAGTTACAATTTCACTTGGCGTTATCGTCGGCGCCGGAGCAGGGGGATACCTGTCCAGAAACTTTGGAATCTACTGGCCCTATTGGTTCGCTGTCGTTGTTCTTGCTCTTGGCCTGATGGCTCAAGTGATTATATGGTTTTGTATTGACGGGGCTGAAAATAAGGGTAAAATGATTGATTTACATAAGGATGATCGAGCAAATTCTGAATAGTTGTTTATTTTTTTATCTTAATATTCCATAAGGACTTGTAAATAAATTATCTTCCATTTTTGGCTGACTGCGGCTTCGGCTGGCGGCCTCAGCAAAACTCGGACTACCAACCAGTAGGTCTGCGTTTTGCTTCCTTGCCAGCCTTGTCCTCGCTCAACCAAAAACGAAACCTAATTTCTTTACCAGTCCTAATTGAAAGTTTGTTATGTATTCAGATTATATTCGTAATGTAGCAATAATCGCCCATGTTGATCATGGCAAAACAACGCTCGTAGACCAGCTTCTCTACCAGTCCGGCATGTTCAGAACCGAAGATCTCGACAAATTAGCCGGCGGCCAGCACAATTTGATAATGGATTCAAACCCCCTCGAAAAAGAACGCGGCATAACAATCCTAAGCAAAAACTGCGAGATCAACTATACCGACTCAAAAGGCGATGAATATAAGATCAATCTGATCGACACTCCAGGCCATGCCGATTTTGGCGGCGAGGTCGAACGAGTTTTAAAAATGGCAGACGGCGTATTAGTCCTGGTAGATGCATTTGAAGGCCCAATGCCGCAAACAAGATTTGTATTGACCAAAGCCCTCGAACACAAACTAAAATTAGTAGTAGTCATAAACAAAGTTGACCGCGAAAACAGCAGGCCAGACGATGTCGTAAATGAAGTATTCGATCTGCTCGTATCACTCGGCGCAGATGATGATGCTCTCGATTTTCCACTTGTTTACGCATCAGCCAAAGAGGGTTGGGCAACAACAGATCTGGCTAATAAAACCGATAATGTCCAGGCAATATTCGATGCGATAATAAACAATATTCCCTCGCCAAAAGTTGACCAGGACGCGCCGTTGCAAATGTTAGTGACAAACCAGGAGTATTCGGAGTATGTTGGACGAATAGCAATTGGCAAGGTTTTCGCGGGAACAATAACCGAAGGTCAGTTAGTTACAGTAATTGACGCCGAAAGTCTGCATACCCAGCAGAAAGTTATGCATATTCATCAGTTTCACGGCCTTGGCAGAAAGCAGGTTTCAAGCGTTCAGGCAGGTGATATCTGTGCGATATCGGGACTTGATCCTGTTGAGATAGGTGACACGATTGCCTGTGCGGATAAACCTTCGAGGCTTGCGGTCATCTCTATTGATGAGCCGACGATGACAATGACATTCAGAGTTAATAATGGGCCTTTCGCAGGCAGAGACGGCAAATATGTAACAAGCAGACAAATTGGAGAAAGGCTTGAAAAGGAGCTTCAGCAGAATGTTGCGTTAAGGGTGGAAGAGGGGCAGAGTCCTGAAGAATTCAATGTTTCGGGCAGAGGGCTGATGCATCTTGGGATATTGTTAGAGAATATGCGGCGTGAAGGGTATGAGGTTTGTGTGGGCAAGCCGAATGTGATTTTGAGAATAGTCGATGAGAGGCGGCATGAACCAATAGAATTACTTGCGGTGGATTGCCCGTTGGATTGCCAGAATTCCGTGATGAGTCTTCTTGGCGACCGTAGAAGTGAAATAATTAAAATAGATCCCAAAAGCGGAGCGAGTGATTTTATTCACATGGAATTTTTGATACCTTCGCGGGGTTTGTTCGGCCTAAATGCCAGGATGATGAATGCGACCAGCGGCAGAGCGATTATGCATCATACGTTTGAAAGATATGAGCTGATGCGGGGAGCGATACCTCAGCGGAAGGCGGGAGTTATGATTGCGACCACTATGGGACAAGTTACCGCTTATGCACTTGATGCCTTATACGACCGCGGCATTTTCTTTGTTGAGCCGGGAGAAAAAGTATATGAAGGACAAGTAGTCGGGGAACACTGCAAGGAGAAGGACATAACTGTAAACGTTGTAAGAAGCAAGCAGCTTACCAACATTCGGGCAGCGGGCAAAGACGATGCAGCCAAGGTCAGACCTGCAAGAAAGATGAGTCTTGAAGCGGCGATGGAGTACATTCAAGAGGATGAGCTTGTTGAGATTTGCCCATCTTCGATTCGAATCCGCAAAAGGCTGTTAAAAGAAACGGATAGACGGCGTTACGAACGCAAAAAACCGCAGTAAGACAACACGAAAAGAATTAGCCACAGATTGCGCTGATTACGCAGATTTCTTGACAAATTGGGGGTTGTAGGTTAGGCTTTTCAAAGAAAAGTGGAGTTATATGGGCCGTGCTCTTACAAAAAAGGTGTCACTTAGGGGGCAAAGCCCCTTGGGGGTAAACTGACCCCTTTAATTTTCTCCAAATTTTTAAGGATTATAATATGGATGTTAATGTTAAAATAATTAATGGTAACTGGCATGCTGGTTATACCTTAGACAAACACGTAAAATCTTCAGTATTTATCGGTGATAACCAATATGGTCATCCTGACTTTGATACCGTTAGAACAGATGTAGGTGAAGCAATGTATCAATTGAAGTATAAAAACGATCGTAAAAAGATCCCTCTTCTTGTTGATGCATTTATCGAAAATTTGAAATCAAAACTTAGTTCAGTAGGATTTATTGTTCCTATGCCACCTTCAAAACGAAGGGTATTTCAGCCTTTAACAGAATTAGCCAAGGAAATTGCTAAAAAGATGGATGTTCCACTATGTGAAAACATATTAATCAAAAAAGTTAGAACTCCTCAAATGAAAGATATAGAATCCATCAAAGAAAAGATAAAAGTATTAGCAACTGCATTTTCTATTAAAGACGAAATAGTCGGTGAAGATTGCTGGGATGTGCTGTTAATTGATGATATTTATGGTTCAGGGACTTCACTAAATGCTGCTGCTCTAACTCTTAAGACATATTCCAAAGTTAATAATATCTATGTTGTTGCGTTTACCAGGAAAAGATAATTATGACAACTGTTTTCATATCTGGTTCAATGCAAATTAAGAACATTGATAAAAAAGTCAAAGATAGGATTGACAACATTATTAGCTCGGGATTTGATATTGTATTGGGAGATGCCAGCGGTGTTGACAGTTCAATTCAAGATTATTTATGCAAAGCATCCTATCAGAATGTAACAATATTTCATAGCGGCGATTCACTTAGAAATAATTTGGGCCACTGGAAAACACATAACACTTATTCGAAGTATAAGCCAGGTACCCGTGCTTTCTTTACTGCAAAAGACATAGAGATGGCATCCATCGCTGACTATGGCTTAATGGTATGGGATACCAAGAGTACAGGTACTTTATGTAATGCAATTGAAATGCTGGCTAATAAGAAAAAAACAGTAGTGTTCATAAATAAGATTAAAGAATTTGTCGAAATTTCTAATGCAAACGATTTTGAAAAATTGATTTCTTATATGTCAGAAAATGTCCTTGTAAAGGCTGATAAAAAAATAGGGCTGAAGAGGAAAATTGAGTCACTTAAGTATAAGGAAAATAGCTTGTTCCCCGCTTAAAAAAGTATTAACTTTTCTAAAGTACAGAATGCCATGTTGCTGATAAGTTACTTATTGTGTGGTTTATTGAATTGTACAGCAGCCCAGACAGTATTGTAGAAGTTCACTAATTAGGTTTTTCCTTTCATCATTCATTCCCAGAGATTCAATAATAAAAACTTCTGGCTTGTTCTTGCTCATCACATATTCCTGTTATCAAATATCTAATACCGATTATATAGTCTGTATAAGACGGGAAAGACAGAGAAGTTTCTTTCTGTATAACAAGTTCCCGTTGGTCCTTCAATATTTATCCGCCTACTTGTCCGGCGTAGCTTTAGCAAAGACGGATGGTGGACTCGTCCAATCTCTTTTATTGAATGATTCCGCGTGTGCAAACAAGTACCTGAAGCACAGGCAAGCCTGCTGCGCACCCTACCGAGCTATATTTTTTCAAGAATTCTTTCTATTATATCTTCACTTTTTTCAACAACATCCGAAATCAAACCACTCCCTAACATCAAATAATCATCTTTAATTTTTATCATATTATAATTAGGGTCTTTAGCATACTTCTCAACAGCATCAATCGCCTCTTTAAGCTGCTTCGAATGTTTTGAATTCGAAATCTTTCCTCCATTGTGGACTACACAATTTCTAATTTGTATATAATAGGAGAAAAGTCTGACATCTTCGCCATTTTGGTCTATATCAAACCCGCGTTCGTTTAGAAGTTTAATATTTCTAACAAGCCAATTTCCTCTTTTCCGTTTCTTCTTTTCTTCATATCCCGGCACATTTTCATTCGTAATATCAGCCACCACATGTTCTGTTAGCGAACAAAATGCAATTAGCATTGCGCTATTCAGAGTATTTATGTATGGGAATTCAATCTCACGAAGGTATTCTTTGTATTTTTGCTCATCTCTACTTTCGCAAAATACTTTCCACTTTTCTGAAAATTTTGCATCAAAGTGTTCCATACATTCGCGGTATACATCCCACATGGTTTCAAGCCTCTTGCTAAAGTATTCCCATTTTTTTTTAGAATTCATATTCCCTGTTCCCGTTGATTCTTCAATATTTATCCGCCATCCGTGTGGCGGATTCATCCGCCTAAAGTTAGTTCATAACGGCATTATATCCATTACCAGTAAAACCACAACGATATATCTTAGTAAGCCACAACGTGAGGTTAGGGTTAGTCCTGGTCGCTGTTTCGCGGTTGTTTTGTTCCTTTGTAGAGTTCATATTTCAGCAGACGGCACTCTATTTTGCCGTTGTAGAATACCATACGGCGAGAAGCTTTTAATCCAATTTTTACAGCCAGCTCTTTATTGCCCATGAGTAGATAGCCTGTATAACCGGCGCATTTCTGTTTGAGAAAGTCGCCAATGCGTTTATACTCTTTTTCGAGCTGTTCAAGTTCGCCCAGCCGCAGCCCGTATTCCGGATTCATCACCACAATCCCCTTACCTTCCGGCACTTCGGTATCGGCGAAGTCACACACATCAAATTCTATCAACTGTTCGACTCCCGCCGTTCGCGCGTTCTGCCTGGCCGCTTCGATAGCTTGTTCATCTATATCCGTGGCGATAACACGTTTTCGCAGCCCGTCCTTGCGTATATTCTTGCGAACACTATTTCGTATTTCCTGCCATATCTGCTCATCAAAAACTTTCACATGTTTAAAACCAAAATTGCTGCGCAGGCTGCCGGCCGGCCTGTTCATCGCTAAAAGAACAGCTTCGATAGCAAGCGTACCACTGCCGCACATCGGCAGCACGATATCTTGTGAACCGTCATATCCTGTCGCCATGATAATCCCGGCCGCCAACGATTCGCGAAGCGGTGCTTTGTGCGGCATCTTACGATAGTTACGGTCAGAAAGTTTTACGCCGGAAGTATTAAGATATATCCATGCCCTGTGCTCCTTCCAGAAAAGATTGACGACGACCTTGTTTCTGTCCGGGCCGCTATCAGGCCTGGAGCCGGTCTTTTTGTATATGCGGTCAACGATTGCATCTTTGACCTTGAGGCTCGGATACATGCTGTTGTTAATCGACCAGGTATCGACCCGCGAGAGTACGCATAGATATTCTTCAGGGGCGATGATATTTTCCCATGGCAGTCTGTTGATTTGTTTGTAGAGTGATTCGCTGCTGCCGCAACGAAACTCTTTTAGAAGATAAAGGACGTTATAAGCGGTTCGCAGACAGAAATTCAGTTTCATACAATCGATAAACGACCCGCGTGTGACAACACTTCCGACGTGACTTCCGACTATCTCAAAGCCTAATCCTTCAAGTTCTGCCTGCAGATATTCTTTAAGCCCCGGCCCACAGGTAACTAATATATTTTTGCGCTCTTTAATATCCATCTAAATTATTTACGTTCAATTGCATCTTTTGTCAACACCAAAGCGGCGGATGCTGTATCAGGGTGTGGCCAGATTTTTTGGCAATCGATTTTAAGTTCATTTCGGCCTTTGAAGAAATTGGCTTTGTTTGGGTTTGTTTTTTCATAGCCCATATCCGCATTATTCTTCATAATCCTTTGTAAATACAAACTTTGCATCAATTTTTACCCTTTCGGCAATTGGGTTTGTTTATTCGGACTAAGAAATCATCTTTTTTTCTGTAATCCTCTATAACATATAAGTTTACGTTCATTTTGGCCTTTTGGAAATTGGGTTTGATTGGGTTTGTATTGGGTTTGTTTTCACTAAGTGTCCAATGCGATTTATTTTCATAATCCGTCTGTAAATAGATACTTACGTTCATTTGACTTTTTTGGAAATTGGGTTTGTTTTGCATAAAAAGGGTTGATTTGTAGAGGCATCTCTACAATTGTAGAGATGCCTTGCCCAGCACCAATTAGTCGTGAGCTAAGCTCAATTGGTGCGGGGTCTGCGCTGCGCTCCGAGATTCTCGATGCTTGTAAATGGTTCATAGTTCATAGTTAATTGGTTATTTGTCTTCTTATTGCCGGAGGCGAAAAAAGTAGTGCCTCTATAATTAGAGCTACCTGCACGTTTGATACGAAAAAAGTCATCGAATCGAGATTCGGGATTCTCGTAACTCGATGTCAACAAGAGAGTTAAAGAATTTTTGAAAAATTTAATTTTTGTTCGAAGGTATCATCGCTTTTGGTTGAAAAATCGTAGATATTTTACCTATTTTAACGCCACGGATCCATTCGACCCATTCGGCCATGCTCCGGTTGCTGGTTCCAGCCCCTCCTGCGCGTCTTCAGCCACGGCGATGGAGTACCTTCAAGAGGATGAGCTTGTTGAGATTTGCCCTAATTCAATTAGAATCCGCAAAAGGCTGTTAAAAGAAACCGACCGCCGTCGCCAGGCCCGCAAAAAACATCAGTAAGGCCAAGTAAAGTTAATTATTGCGCCCCATTGTCACCTCGAGCGCAGTCGAGAGGTCTATTTAAACAGATTTCTCCACTTCGGTCGAAATGACAAAAAAAACACCTGTGCAAAAAAGTTCCCGTTGCTTATTCAATATTTATCCGCCATCCGTGTGGCGGATTTATCCGCCGGAGCTTGTGCCCCAGGTATTTACCCCTTATTTATGGGGGCGGACTCGCCTGTCCTCCGTAGTCCCTAAGGGACGAAGGAGGGTCCAATCTCTTGTATTAATTGAGGGCTGTTAAAGTAATGAAGATAATTTAAGGTGTCTCGATATATTGCATTGAGCTTCTTATCCAGGGACAATAGGCCATCAAAATATGTTGCGTAGGTGACATAGCTCATGTCTACAGCGTCATTACGTAGTTTTTTTGCAGAGACTTGCTCTATGCCTCCATCCTTTATCCATCTTAGTGACAAAAGATATATGCTTACTGAGTAGCGAAAAACGTAGCTGTTCTTTAAAGAATCAAATTCAGGTTGGGCTTGAACATCAGGATGTCCTTTAAAAAAATTAAGTGTTATAAGATAGATATGTTCAGTTATCTTCTCCTGCATGTCTGGAGGAAGCTTTTTGCCAGTTCTAAGTGCTCTTAAATAAGATGGGCCATATGATTTGGCAAATCCTTTAATTGCATTAACGATGAGTTGATGAGATATCATTTGTTCTTCAAGATAATGAGACGCATAAGATTCTTTTAATCTCACTTCCTTTGAAAGCAAATTGTTACCTTCGCAAGCAGATTTAGTCTGATTACAGAATTCAGGAAAACCTATGGTTTGTGCGTTGTCTATAAGGCTTTGTGGTAGCTTGTTGGGGGCAAGAGTTAGGCTAACTATCTCTCGCGTTCCTTTGAGTACAATTACTTGATCAGGGTACTGGGAGACAATTTTGAGTTTGCAAGCAAGGTTCTTCAATGCATTGCATTTATAAATTTCCATACAGGCAAAGTCGGTAAAGACAACATAGTTATCTCTATTTTTTGCAAGATAGTCTTCTAACACGGGCTTCTGGAGGTAATTGATATCAATAACTTTTTTCATATCTACACAATGCCACCTATTTTTTGTTTACAGATTCTTTTCTGTCACTTCATGTAGTTTTTTAACGCAGGGGGGCGAGTTGTTCTAATTCATCCCATTTTAATTCCGGCAAATGTGCTAATGATTCTTTCATCTCTTTGGCTGTCCCCTTTACAATCATTACTTATCTGCCTAAAGGCAGTTCATAGCGGTATTATATCCATTACCAGTAAAATCACAATGATACATCTTAGCAAGGTTGGGGTTAGTCTTGCCCGCTGTTTCGCGGTTGTTTTGTTCCTTTGTAGAGTTCGTATTTCAGCAGGCGACACTCGATATTACCGTTGTAGAATACCATGCGGCGAAAGGCTTTTAGTCCAATTTTTGCAGACAACTCCTTATTGCCCATGAGTAGGTAGTCTGTATCGGGTGCATGTCATCTTTGTAGGTAGAAACCACGTTATTTAATGGGTGGCAGCCTCAGGCGCAGTTTGGGGATGGCTTGTCTCAATGCTGGATGCTCGATACTCGTGAAAAAACAGCATGGGCTAAAGCCCATCCTACCCAAAATAGCAGCGTGGGGTAGCGTGTATTATTAGCTGAAAGACCGCTAAAGGCCTGAAAAATCCACCTACAATCATGACATGCACCCGGCTGTATCAACAGATTTAATTTATGTTTCGTTAATGACGACATTTTGTGTATAATGCGAAAATTGCTCACTATGACAATTTGAAAAAAGAAAGTAATTGCTTTTATACATGAAATTCGCCGAACTTAACTTAAAACCTCAGATATTAAAAGCCCTTAAGCAGCTCGGGTACAGGGAATTAACCCCGATACAGGAAGAAACATTTCCACACATTATCGCAGGCAAAGACATGATTGCCCTGGCAGAGACCGGTTCCGGAAAGACTGCTGCGTGTGGAATACCAATCGTCCAATCGATTGACCCCGCCAAGAACCAGATACAGGCATTAGTCCTGGTACCCACACGTGAGCTTGCTCTACAATACGTAACTGCCATCTCAGATGTCGCCAAATTCACTCGTATCACCCCATTTGCAGTCTATGGCGGTTTTCCCATCGAGATCCAGAAAGCAAAGCTGTCCCATGGTGTAAATATCCTCATTGCCACTCCCGGCCGTCTTATCGATCTTCTCCGTAACAGCCCTTTGAGCCTGTCGCAGGTTCAGACCTTTATACTTGACGAAGCGGACGAAATGCTGAATATGGGCTTTATCACTGATATCGAATTTATTATTTCATGCCTGATACATGAACACCAGACGCTGCTTTTTGCTGCGACAATGCCGAAAGAGATTAAACACCTGGCAAAAAAATACCTCAAGAATCCTGTCACTCTTGAGCTCAATGTCGTTCAGGTAGCACCCCTAAGTCTCTGCCACCATTTCCAGCAGACCACCGGACGCAAGAAATTTGCCTCGCTGCTTCAATACATAAAGAACACAAAGCCAACCCAGGCAATAATATTTTGTAAATCTCGAAGGAACTGCGAAAATCTGTTTGATAAATTAAAAAAGGAAATTGATTCAGTCGATATCATGCATGGAGGCATGGAACAGTCGAGGCGGTCGTCACTTTTCAATCGATTTAAGAAAAAGCAGCTCAAAACAATTGTCGCCACCGACATTGTAAGCAGAGGTCTCGATTTTAGCTATGTAACACATGTGATTAATTATGATTTCCCTGACAGCCCGCTGGCATATACGCATCGGACAGGCCGAACCGCCAGAATGGGAAGAAAAGGCATTGCCGTTACATTCTTCAGCACACATGATTTGCATACATTAAAAACAATTATAAAAAATAACAATATTGACCCCGTCTGGCTATCTGCCGATCCCCAGTTGAATAATATCAGAAAGCCAAAAAATAGACCCCGCCGATTCAATACCAGCCGCAAAAGGCAGTTAAAAGAAACAGATAGACGGCGTCACAGACACAAAACTGGTCGGTAATATACGAGATGGATACGAAATATATACGAAATTTTTCGATTATAGCACATATTGATCACGGCAAGAGCACGCTGGCCGACCGTATGCTTGAGTTGACCGGCACGATTTCTGACCGTCAAAAGGTTGACCAGCTTCTTGACAATATGGATCTCGAACGTGAACGAGGAATAACTATCAAGGCCTCAGCGGTAACGATGAATTACCAGCACCAGGGCAAAACATATATGCTGAACCTGATCGATACTCCGGGACATGTTGATTTTCATTATGAGGTTTCACGGGCATTGGCTGCTTGTGAGGGTGCGCTGCTCGTGGTTGATGCCAGCCAGGGTGTTGAGGCACAGACCGTGGCTAACGCTTATCTGGCGGTCGAAAACAATGTTGAACTTTTAAGCGTAATCAACAAGATTGATTTGCCCGCAGCAGATCCCGCTCGGGTTGCCGAAGAGATAAATCATGTAATTGGGGTCAGGGCTAATGAGTGTTTCAAGATAAGCGCAAAGAGCGGATTGGGAATTGCTGAACTTCTTGAGGCGATTGTGACATTTCTTCCTGCGCCGGAGGACAAAAGTGACCAGCCAACCGCAGCGATGATTTTTGATAGCCATTGCGACCAGTACAGAGGAGTGATATGTTATGTTAGAGTTTTTGCCGGCTCATTGAAGGTAAAGCAAAAGGTCAGCTTTATGCGAAGCGGCAAAACTTATATTATTACCGAGCTGGGAAAATTCAAACCTGAGATGACCGCTGTTGACGAACTTGGCACCGGAGAGGTTGGTTATGTTATCGCAAATATTCGCGAGCTGGCGGATGTGACGATAGGTGACACAATTACAGATTATGCTAAGCCGGCTTCGGAGGCACTGCCGGGCTATAAAGCGCCGATGCAGATGGTATTTTCAGATTTTTATCCTGGTAATAATACGGATTATTCAAAGCTGAGAGATGCCTTTGATAAGCTTGCCCTTAACGATGCAAGTTTTTCATTCAGCCCTCAGAATTCGCCTGCGCTTGGTTTCGGTTTTCGGTGCGGTTTTCTTGGCTTGCTTCATATGGAGATAGTCCAGGAACGTTTGGAACGTGAGAATGATATAGAGGTTGTTCAGACGGCGCCGACGGTCAGTTATGAGGTCCTAACAAAGGATGGTAGTATTAAGAGGATAGAATCGCCTGGTCAATTGCCTGATCCGAGTCACATCGAAGAGCTTCGCGAGCCTTTTGTCCAGCTTGAAATCATAACTGGGACAGATACAATCGGGCCGATTATGAAACTTACAGAGTCCAGGCGGTGCAAGCTCGTAAAGACCGATTATCTGAGTACGACCAGAGTGATGCTTGAGTATAAAGCCCCGCTTGCCGAAATCGTATATGATTTCTATAATCTTCTCAAAGGCATCAGTCGAGGTTATGCAACGATGGATTATGAGTTTGCCGGTTTCCAGGCCAGTGACCTTGTTAAGATTGATATTCTTGTAAATAAGGTTGCAGTCGATGCCTTGAGTTTGATCGTCCATCGCAGTAAAGCAGAGGCTCGAGGCCGTAAGCTGATCATAAAGCTGCGAAGAGCAATTCCACGGCATCAGTTTGAAATTCCTCTGCAGGTTGCTATTGGCGGAAAAATCATCGCAAGAGAAACCATCAAAGGTTTTCGCAAAGACGTAACGCAAAAGCTCTATGGCGGAGATGTAACGCGTAAGATGAAGCTGCTTAAAAAACAAAAAGAAGGTAAAAAGCGTATGAAAAGCGTTGGCAACGTTCAGATACCGCAGGAAGCGTTTATGACGATCCTCGATACCAGCGAATAGCGACCGCTGAGCGCATATAGCAGGAAAATCGAGATTTTCAGCTTGACAAGTGATCTTTGGGCGCTATACTCTGCGAAAAACCTGGATGATGGCCAGGAGAGAGTCCCCGAATTTGGGGCGCCGAAGGTGTAACCTGTAGTCTAAAATAGCAGCAGGGAAACTCTCAGGCAAAAGGATCCTGGTCGGACGGCTCTCTGGAGAAACTGTAGATACTGCAGGTACCGAAGGGATAATTCTCTCAGGTAAAAGGACAGAGGGACATAGTTTTGGTTGCGAAACCAGTGTATGTTCGTCTGGAGTCTTTGAATAGGGCCGGTTAGTGTTACAGAACGATGCCAATAAGTCTCAATTGCGTGAAGCCGAGAAAGCTCCCAAACAAACTGTCTTATACGATCAGAATGTTGGACTGACCGACAAATCCCACATCGTCTCATTCGCCGGATATCTTATGCCGCTGTGGTATTCGTCTATTACCAGTGAGCACACCGCCGCACGAGAAGCAGCCGGTATTTTTGATTGTACTCACATGGGCGTATTGGAGATTTCCGGAGTTGATGCTGCCGAGTTCATAGACCAGCTCACCACCAATAGCATCACGAACCTTAAGGTCAAGCACGCACAATATTCTTTTATTTTGGATGCATCCGGAGGTGTTCTTGATGACGTTATAGTCTATCGCAAGGACCGGGACAAGTTTTTCGTTGTCGTTAATGCTGCGAATAATACCAAGATAAAAAATTGGATCAATGCTCTGCTTAAAAACAGAAGTCAGAAGTCAGAAGTCAGAAGACAGAAGTCAGAAGTCGGAGGTCAGATTATCTGTCCTCTGTCCTCTGTCATCTGTTCTCTGTCCTATGATTGCATGGTTGACATTGCCCTGCAAGGCCCCAAATCACTGGACGTGTTTTCTGTCTTGACCCAAAACAAAGAAACCCAGTCGAAAATTGCCGATTTGCGACCGTTTCAGTTCATGGAGACGGATATTAAGGGCATTGGATGCTTAATCTCGCGCACCGGCTACACGGGTGCCAAAAGCGGATTTGAATTGTTCGTGCACCCGGAGAGGGCATCGCAACTGTGGGAAACGATTCTCCAGGCGGGAAAGCCATTGGGGCTGCTGCCGTGCGGTCTGGGTTCGCGTGATAGCCTGAGAATCGAGGCTGGTCTTCCACTTTACGGACATGAGCTGGCAGGCAAGTTTGGCATTTCACCATTCGAGGCTGGATACGGCTGGGCCGTCAAGTTGGAAAAAAAGTTCTTTATCGGCAAGACGGCTATGGAGCGGATATCCAGAGAATATGATATGAAGGTTGCCAGGATTGAATTGCCGGGAACAAAGGGTATCCGACCTGTTCGACAAAACGATGGTGTGCTGGACAAACACGGCCGAAGTATTGGTTGGGTGTTGAGTTGTGCAAGAATAGGTGAAAAACAAATTGCTCTGGTTTATGTGGACAGGAAATCTTTAGAAGAGAACGACGCAGTGGGGCTTTATTATTCGGCAAGAAGCCGCAGTCATATCCAGCAAGGCAGGAAACAGAGCATTGATAAGGGAGAGCTTCTGGAACCGGACCTTACAGGCAAGGTCGTGGTTCGATTTGCCAAATTCTAATCGGAGAGAACAATATGGTCATAGAGGGATTACTTTACACAAAGGACCACGAGTGGGCAAGGATTGATGCGGACGTCGCAACAATTGGGATCACGGATTATGCCCAGCAGATGTTGGGCGAACTCGTATTCGTGGAACTGCCCGCCATCGGGAAGGAATTTGCCGGACACGATGAGCTGGCTATCGTAGAGAGTACCAAAGCAGCAAACGATATCTACTCTCCAGTGGCGGGAAAAGTCATCGAAGTCAACGGCGAACTTGAGTCTCAACCGGAGCTGATTAACCAAGATTGCTACAACGCGGGCTGGATTTGTAAATTGCAAATTACTGATACGAAATCCGTTGAGAACTTGATGGATTCAAAGCGGTATGAAGAGTATGTTGGTGGTCTGTAGAGTCCAAACGGACGACGTCCTAACAACAGCAAATACGGCTTCGAAGTCGATTCGGTAATTTCGTCAGGAGTCTGGAAGATGCCTTTTATATCAAATACACCACAGCAGCAAAAGCAGATGCTTGCAGAGATCGGGCTGACAATGGATGAGCTTTTCGGCGATATTCCTGCAGAGCTCATGGCCAAGGCATTTAATTTGCCGCGGGGTCTGAGCGAACAGGAAGTCCGAAGCAGACTTACGGAATTGGCTGAAAAGAATGCCACAAACCTTACCTGTTTTCTGGGCGGCGGTTTCTACGATCATTTCATCCCTGCTGCGGTCCATTCTATTGTTTCACGCAGCGAATTCTATACTGCATACACACCTTATCAGCCTGAACTATCGCAGGGCGTTCTCCAGGCAATTTACGAATACCAGTCGATGATTTGTCGGTTGACGGAAATGGAGGTTGCGAACGCCTCACTATATGATGGCGGGACCGCTCTCTATGAAGCAATGATGATGGCTCTGCGTATTACAAACCGAAACAAAGTAATTGTTGACGACAGTGTCAATCCTATTTACCGCGTAATGATCCATTCGTACACGCAGAATCTCAAGATTGAGCTTGAACAGACCCATTGCGAAGACGGCTTAACCAACCGCGACCAGATATTGCAGATAATCGATGACAAGACTGCTGCGGTTATTGTACAGAACCCTAACTTTTTCGGGTGCATCGACGAGTTCAGCGACATTGCCGATGCTGCACACGACAAAGGGAGTTTGTTAATTGTCTCGTCCTATCCCGTTTCGCTGGGGATACTGAAAACGCCGGCAGCGATGGGTGCCGATATAGTAACGGGCGAAGGGCAAAGCCTGGGCATACCGATGTCGTTTGGCGGACCGTACCTGGGTTTTATGGCGTCGCGAAAGCAATACGTTCGAAAGATGCCGGGGCGGATCGCAGGTGAAACGGTCGATATGTCCGGTCAGAAAGCATACGTCCTTACGCTCCAGACGCGCGAACAGCACATACGTAGAGACAAAGCGACCTCGAACATTTGCTCAAACGAAGCTCTGTGTGCGCTGACTGCACTTGTCTATCTCTCGCTGCTCGGCAAAGAAGGCCTCAAGGAAACGGCACAACTCTGCGCCGATAAGGCAAACTATGCATACGAGCGACTGACGGCAATACCGGGCGTAGAACCGCATTTCAGGGGAAAATGGTTCTTCAACGAATTTGTGCTGGACCTGCCGTGCGAGGCGGCAGATGTGATTGCCAAGTTGATCGAAAAGCGTTTTGCTGCAGGTTTCCCTTTAGGCAGATATTACGATGGTATGGAGAATTCTATTTTGATCTCTGTAACCGAGAAGAGAACCAAACAAGAAATTGGCATGTTGGCCGAAGCCCTGGAGAGTGTTTTATGAAGCTTGTATTTGAAAAGAGCGTTCCCGGACGCAGAGCGGTTCGAATAGCTCCAGCTAATGTCCCGAGGATAAACATAAGAAGTGATCTGCTGCGGCAAAAACCTGCAAATCTGCCGGAACTTAGTGAGCTTGATGTGGTAAGGCACTTCACTGAACTGTCGCGTCGGAATTTCGGCGTTGACAATAATTTCTACCCACTTGGCTCATGCACAATGAAATACAATCCCAAAGTTGCCGAGCATATTGCCTCCTATCCCGGCTTTGCCGACTTACATCCTTTGCTGCCTCAGCTAAGGATGGGCGGAATGCTCACGCAGGGCGCACTGCGAGTCCTCCACGAGATTGATCTGCTGCTTCGCGAAATAACCGGCATGGCAGAATTTACCATGCAGCCTCTGGCAGGAGCACACGGGGAGCTGACCGGTATGATGATTATGGCGGCTTACCATCGGGAGCAAGGCAATAAGAAAACGACTATTCTTATTCCCGACAGCGCTCACGGGACGAATCCCGCCAGCGCTGCAATCGCCGGCTACAGCGTTGTCTCCATACCCAGCAACGAGAATGGTGTCATGGATATTGAAGCGGTCAGGCAACATCTGAACGATGAGGTTGCCGGACTAATGCTGACCTGCCCGAATACCCTGGGCCTATTCAATCCGCATGTTAAGGATATCTGCGATCTAATCCATAGCGTTGATGGATTAACTTACTACGACGGAGCCAATCTAAATGCGATAGTCGGCAAGGCTCGGCCCGGTGACTTCGGTTTCGACATCGTGCATCTGAACCTGCACAAGACCTTCGCCACACCGCATGGCGGAGGTGGACCGGGAGCCGGCCCCGTGGGTGTTAAGAAAAAGCTGGTGCCGTTCCTGCCCGTATCCGTTGTAATAAAACGTAACGACGGTACGTACGCGCTGCAATACGACCGCCCTAAATCTATTGGCTATATTGCACCATTCTACGGCAACTTTGGCGTCGTCCTGAAAGCTTACGTCTATATCCTGATGCTCGGCAAAGAAGGTCTCTGCCGAGTGGCGGAAAATGCCGTTCTTAACGCTAATTACGTGAAAGAGAGACTCAAGGGTCATTACAAACTCGCCTTTGACAGGCTTTGTAAACACGAGTGCGTTTTCACCATATCGGAGCGTATGGCACAAAATGGAATTCACGCAGTAGATATTGCAAAGGCCCTCATAGACAAAGGGTTCCATCCCCCGACCGTTTATTTCCCAACGATTGTCAAGGACGCAATGATGATCGAGCCCACCGAGACCGAAAGCAAAGAGACACTCGATAGCTTTATCGATGCGATGATAGAAATTGCAGAGCAGGCTGAGAATGAGCCGGAAAAGCTGAAGACTGCTCCAACAACTGCTGTGGTTTGTCGTCCGAATGAGACTATCGCAGCAAAGAACCTGAACATCGCTTACTTGTAAAGGTTGGAGTACGTCCCGGCGCGCCGGAACATCGGGAGTGATGCACAAACGGTTTTCGACGGGCAATTTTCACTTCGGGCCGTCAGCACCTTGTGGTGAGAGTCTTGTTTCCACATCATAACGAAATCGACTCCACGGAACCCGGCACATCTGGTCGCGGGTCATGGTGACCTGTTTGGACAGAACGGTGCTTTACGACCTGTTCCAATCGCCTGCCGATGCAGAGCACCTGACCATCAACCAGAGTCAGGAACACGCGGCCCGTGCCGTCCACAGCCATGCCCCATGGCACGGGAGCAGACGGGAGTGTGTGATTCCAAAGCTGTTTGCCGCTGCGAAGCTCCAGTGCGGTGACTTGTGACGCATCAGCGATCACGACGGCATTTTTAGTTATCGCAACAGCAATACTGTTAGGGCAGTCATGCTGCCATAATGGTTTCTCGGAGACCTTGAATTGGCCCCACGCCTGTGTGATATGCTTGGGGATTTTTTCGTCCGTTACGCATCGGCTCAACGCGTCCTTGTCGAGCGGCTCAAAGCAAAGCAGCTTGCTGTTATCTATCCAGACAATGTCGCGCTGTCCGGTTGACGCATGCAGCAGCTTCTTGGTCACTGTGTGGTCGTACACGGGGATATCCGGACGCGAATAGAAAGGGCGCCCGCAGGCAATAACTCGATTGCCTACAAGGGAAAGCTCCCAACCACGCGGACTGGCTGACTCACAATTAGCCAGAGGTGCCGGGTCGTTGAGACACCTTCCACTTTGTATATCATAGACGGCAGGTGAAACGGCATTCCCGCCGGCAAGATAGAGCTTGTCCTCGTAGAGCAACAGGTGCCCCTGTACGCTAACGCCGGTGTTAGCCTCCGGATCCAAATGTCCGGACGTGTCGTTGCACCATCGGACATTTCCGGTAGCCGGATCGAGCGCATACACATAGGTCCCATCGTAGTTCACAAGACCGGCTGCGACATAGGCGGTTCCGTCTTCTACAAGTACGCCGCTTGCCGCGGGCCAGGTGGAGAGCAGTTTTCCATAGACCGGTATCTTGCGTTCTGCCGGTGCGGCCCGGAAGCGCCAAAGCAGCCGCCCCGTAGTGACCTCAAAGGCGTACACCCAACCATCACCCGAACCGACGAGGGCCCGGCCCTTCCAGATGGTCGGCGGGATTCGGATCTCACCGCCGGTGTAGGCCTTCCATTGCTCGCGCCCGGTGTCACTGTCCAAAGCCCGAACGACTCCGTCCGAGCCGGCCAGCAGGACAAGACCGCCGACCGCCACAGGAGCTGTGGGTCGGACACCTGCCAGAGCGGACGGCTTCGTTCGCCAAAGCTGGCGACTGGTCTCAGGGATGACCGCCATGGTTGTAGTGGTTCGTTGGTTGTTTGCCCTGAAGGTGGGCCAGTCGGCGCCGGATGGAGTCAGCGTCTCAATAAGTTCAGTCCCGCTGGGCCCCTTCTCGAGCCGATTCTGCCGGGCGATGTTCGGGGTGAAGTCGAAGTTGCCAGCCGAACCAAGGCAAGTCAGGCCATTCAGCGTAAACTGGCAGTCACAGGTATAGGGCCACCAGTAGAGCAGACCGTTGGCCACCGTCACCCCGTCATGGCAAGGAGGACGCATGGGAGATAACCATCGCGGACGAGCACTGGCCAGATCGAAACGAATCGAGCCACCCATGGCCCGGAACAGGATGCTGTCCGGGGTGCCCGTGGGGCGGGTACACGCTCGGCGACCAATCGGCAGCTCCGCCAGGACCTCTCCGGTCAGTGGGTCAAACTTTTTGCTGAGGTTGTTCCCCCATGGACCACTGATGGCATATAAGCCATCGGAATAAATTATCAATTGGAAGTTGTCGTACGGGTGCTGCCAGATTATCCGACCGTCTTCGGTGGAAACGGCCAGCAGTTTTCCTATCTGCGGACCGGCGAAGTACAGCGCGCGATCGCTGCACTTCAAATAGACCGTCGTGCGCCAGTTTGTCTGCCAGCTCTGACGAGGAAGGTATTCACCGAGGGTCTCGAAGAGCTCGGGCGCGTTATCCTTCGTCTTGCGCCATATGACCCGGCCAGTCTTCGCGTCGAGACAGGTCAAATAAGTCCCGAACCGGAAGGCAAAAATCCGCCCGTTCTTCATGCAGACGGCACGGCCGTCTATCGGCTCGTCTTCGTGATAGTGCCACAAAACAGTCTTGGTCTTAGGGTCGATGGCCAGCAGGTTACGGCCAAATCCCCAGGGCTGCTCGGGCTGATTGTAGCCCTTTGATATACCAGTCCAGGGCCAGCCGTGAGCCTGACGTTTCCACCGCATTGTTGCGTCCACCTGCTCCGCTTCTCCAAGGAGAGCGTAGAGGACGCCGTCTTCCAGCGCCATCCATTTCCAGAACGTGCCTCCCGCTATGTCCACGGGTGGAATGATTTCGCCTTTTCTCCGGCCCGTCACGGTATCGATAAGTTTGCAGGACTCCTCGTCGCCCAGGAAGAGCGTGTCCGGCGTGGCGATCATGGTATTACGATGGACCATGAGTCCTTCCGGCAGCGGTTGTTTCCAGAGCATCGTGCCGTTGAACCCATTGAACGCCACAAGTGTGTTCAGGAAAGGCTCCTCGCGTTTGTGCCAGGCAATATGGCCGAAGGCCTTGAACACGCGGCCACCGGCGGCAACAGCCAACTGCGGCGCAGGACCATAGCGAGGTTCAGCGAGGAACTGCGTCAAGTATGGTGCGCGGATGAGGCTATCTTCTGAGAGTGGGTTGTTGTCCGGACCGTGATAAGGATGACTCCAGTCGTCCATGCCGTCGGGGACGGGCTTGACCAGCTCTCGTCCCGAAAGGGACGCACGACCCTGAGGTCGCAGGACGCGTAACGCTTCTGCTTCGGACAGCTTGCTTGCGCCGCCCACTGCAATGAGGACGTCCGCCACGTTGTTGGCCAAGTGAAGATGGCTCAGGTCTCCCTGGTCGATTTGCAGACGGGTCGCATTAAGCCCGGCTGCTTCAGCCGTCCGGCGGGCGCGATCGACGTCCTCGGAGCTGGGTAGCTGCACATAGAACAACCAGTCGCTTTTGTGAGCCATTTCTATTGCCAATTCACAACTCGTATCTCCGAGAACAACGCAGATTCCATTCTTGGCCTCCAGCTTTTTGAGCAGGCGCTCGGCATTCTCCCGGGCAATAGTCGATGGGACAACAGCCGCGCCTACAAGTAACACAAGACTCAAATTGATTACAAAACACCGTTTAGATTTCATAGGAATCTCCTTCTATATCACTTCATGAACTATACCATTGATTTCTTGCAGAATCAAGGGTTTATGTTAACCTTGCTGCATAAAGGGGCAATTTATGAAAAAAGATACAATTTTTTGGGATGTTGACACGCAGTTTGACTTTATGCGGCCCCAGGGTAAATTGTACGTTACCGGTGCTGAAGACATTATCGCGAAGGTAAGCGAAGTCCGTAAATTTGCCCTCGAAAATGGCTACTCCATTATCGCTGACATCGATTGGCATAGCCTGGATAACAAGGAGATTTCAGAGGCGCCTGATTTCAAAGAGACCTTTCCTCCCCACTGCATGGCTGGCGAGCCTGGCAGTGAAAGGGTGGGCTTCCTGGGCAAACTACCGATTGAGTACGTTCAAATTGATAAGATGGACGCCGAAGCTATACAAAATCTTATCTGCAAAGAGCAGTTTCATATTGTCATAAAAAAGGACAGCATTGACGTTTTCTCGAACTGCAATACAGACAAACTTGTTGAACTAATTAGCCCCAAAAAGGTAGTGATTTTCGGTGTTGCTCTTGATTTCTGCGTATATTATGTAGTGCAGGGGCTTAGGAGGTTCTCTGATATAAAACTCTGCCTTCTCAAGGACGTGGTCAAGGGCCTTGGAGTCAGGCCTGAGCATGAAATACTCGATGAGTTTGGGCAGATGGGGGTTGAAATCACCGAACTAAGTGCGCTAAAGAGGGATCTGCGATGTGGTTGATGAAGGATACTCCATCACTTTTTACAGACTTGTATGAGCTGACGATGGCTCAGGTCTATTTCAAAAAGCAAATGACCGACACCGCCTACTTTGAAGTTTCCGTCAGGAGGCTCCCCGAAAATTGGGGTTTTTTCGTGATGGCCGGCCTTAGTGAGGTTGACTCATATCTTCGTGAGTTCCGATTTTCTAAGGCCGACATCAATTTCCTGCGGTCCACAAAACTATTCTCAGATGATTTTCTACAATTCCTCGCAACTCTTAAACCTGATGTAAAAATACGGTCATTAACTGAAGGAACTGTGTTTTTCCCGAATGAGCCTATTTTTGAGGTGACCGGCCCCTTGATTTGTGCACAGTTGCTGGAAAGCTATATTTTAAATATACTCGGCTTTTCAATTATCCAGGCGACACTCGCAACAAGAATTTCCATCGCTGCCAAAGGGGCTGCGGTGGTCGATTTTGGTCTTAGACGCTGCCAGGGCCCTGTTGCCTCTTTACGCTCGGCAAGAGGTGCCCAAATAGCAGGTTTTCGGGCGACCAGTAATATGTTTGCGGCAAAAGAGCTGAACTTCGCCCCTTCGGGCACGATGGCCCATTCGTTTGTCCATGTTCACGAATCGCAGGAACAGTCTTTTCGCAATTTCACTGAGGCTTACGGTGAAAACTCCATTCTACTTGTAGATACGTACGACTCTGTTGAAGGAATAAAAGCAGCCGCCAACCTGGCAAGACAATTCCATGAAGAAAAGGATATAAAAATACGGGGTATCCGTATTGATAGCGGCGACCTGGTCAAGCTCAGCAACTTTGCCCGCAGACATTTTCAGGAAAAAGGCGTGTCTTTTCTAAAGATTTTCGTAAGCGGTGACCTCGACGAATTCAAAATCGATGATTTGCTAAAGCAGGGTGGGCAAATTGATGGGTTTGGCATTGGAACCCGCTTCGCGGTATCTCGCTTTGCCCCTGCGATCGAGATAATCTACAAAATCGTCCAATATGGCAGCAAAGGGGTATTTAAGAGCTCGCCCGGCAAACAGACCCGCCCCGGCAGAAAGACAATTATCAGAATTAAGGGTAAATATTACGAGAGGGACATTATTTCACCACTACAATCTCAGCCCAGCAACACTGGGTCCCGATCAAAACCCGCCGTTGGCGGGGACGATTTGTTAAAGCCGTTTGTCATAGGGACTCCTTTCGGAGAATCAGTTGAACAGTCCTTCGACTCTGCTCAGGATGGTGAGCCTGTCGAACCAATACAAACGATACAAGAAAGACTGGCCACCGAGCTTTCCCTGCTGGATGATTCGATAAAAGCGATTAGGAATCCTGAAAAATACCATGTTGAGTTTGCTCTGGAATAAAGAGGAAACCCAGAAGCGTGTTGGCACTCCCGAAAGGGATGGCCAAGTCCATTTACGAGGTTTTGGACTTATCACGATAGATACCAGGACTAAGCCAGTGGTCTATGATTTCATCCGCGGCCTTGGGAAGAATGCCGAGGACCCAGGCGAGATCAATAATCGTGGGGCGCGTGCGAATTTCGTGCATGTGGAGGACAGCAGCAAGCAAACGCTCACGGGAGCATCCAATATCCGCAAACGTGTGGGCGGCACCGGCAGTTTTAAGGCAGTTCTTAATTTCGTGGGGAGAACGAACCTGGTCCTGGACGGCAGCAAGAAAGACCCGCCAGGTTTTACCATCGGTTAGTTTTTCGCACATAGTTTTGAGCATGGGTTTCTTCTGTTCGTATTGTTGACGGACATTCTCGGCCAAGCTGCCCCAGAAGGTGCTATCGATGTCAGATGGAAAAGGGTGGCAGATGGGGATTTCGGTCTGGAAGATGCGCTCATAGATGGCCGCGGAAAATATAGCGCCGAGGCCGACCTGTCGGCCATGAAGGTCGTGAGCAGCGCCATCAATGCCGGACATCATGTCCAGAGTATGGCTGAGGAGGTGCTCGCCACCTGAAGCCGGCGCTGAGGTACCTACGATAGTCATGGCGATGCCGGAATACAATAGAGCATTGAAAAGGGCTTCTATCGCGGCAGGCTGACGGTTCTTGATGTCCTCGGGGTGGTCAAAATAGTAAGTCTCCAGGTCGTTGATTATCTTGCTGCAGTAACGGCAGAAGTATTCATCGCAAAAGATATGGTTGAGCAGCCAGTCGGCGGTGCTGAGGGGTTTGGCGATGGTATCGCCAAGACCGGCGGCAGTCAATTCAAAAGGGGCATTGACAATGACCGAAGGGACAGCAAATACAGCCAGGGGAGGTTTGGCAGGAATTATGGTTTTAACACCTTTTATAGCTGGAGCGACATTGGCGGCAGTGAAACCATTCATAGTTGCAGCGGTCGCAATAACAGCGTAAGGCAGGTCATGTTCAAAGGCGGACCATTTAGTCAGGTCGTTGATGACGCCGCAACCGACTGCAAGGGCAATGTCGATAGGAGGCAACCGGCCATTGAGCCAGTCATGAGTGGTGTCATCGCAAACAGGACTGCCATGATTAGTATCAGGAACAATGATATGGTGTACAGACCAGCCCGTTTGTTCGAGGACCTGCCTGGCACGCTCGCCGACGATGACCCAAGTCCGCTGGTCGGCTACTATGAGAACACGGCGTCCATCAACAAGGGATTCTAAAAAATTGGGTAAACGCTCCAGGGCATCCTCTGAATAGATGAGGCTTTTGATGGGAACCTTGTGGCTGCGTCCGCATTCGCAATTAAAGGTTGTATCGAGCAGTTCTTTGGGATTCATTGTCTCAGTGTTATTCAGTTTCGGTTATAAGCCCGGTGTGCTGCGTTGGCCTATCCCGACCTCACATAATCTTTTCAACCACCACTTGTTGTCCTTCAGTAAAGTGTGCCGTGGCGGCGTCTTCCGGACTGATTAATATAAGTTCACTTTGGTCCGAGCCGGCGGGCGGGCCGGCTTTGACATGGACGGAGCGCAACCCTCCATACCACCAGCGGATATGACTGGCATAAAGCAGGTCACCTGGTTCGGCAGCCATTTTGTCTAATGCCGGTTGAGAAACGATAACGACGTTTTCCCCTGCGAGGCTTTTGTCAAGTTTGGTCTGGAGTCGCACTTTTCCACCGGGTTTTAGATTGGGTTGGCCTCCTTTGAACTTACGCATAGCATAAATTTGGGTCCCGGCAACGAGTCCTTTCAATTCAGCCTCTGGTTTCGGTTTGGTAAAGCATGTTACAGAAACACCAAGAGTCCCTGCCGCTAACAAGCCGAATAAAGCCCGCATGAACTTGTAGCTGTCCGGCCCCATTCCGAAGTCAAAAGGCCCCACCAGCGCATCCGGCCAGATGAAAGACAAACCAATCAGGACAGCCCCACCGACGATGGTTACAAAGGCAGCCGCAGGGGTATATCGCTTCCAGATAATCCCCAGAAAGATAGCTGTCAGAACCGGCGGTGTAACGGCAGCCGTAAACATACTGTGCGCCCCATAAATGGTATCTTTCATAAATATAGGTACTAAAGCCAGGCCCAAACCGGCTGCGCACAAACTCGTTATTCGCGCCACCCGCAGATAGTGTTTGTCGCTGCTTCCAGGCTTGACGTATGGTCTCCAGACGTCGTTGACAAATATTGCGCTTACAGCATTGATAAGCGTATCGGCAGTACTCATTAACGCTGCGGTCAAGGCTGCGAGCACAAAACCGAAAATACCCGGGGCACATATAAAATGAGCGGCTTTGACAAAAGAATCCGAGGCTTCAGTGGTCAGCTCGCCATTGTTAACCAGCGCCCTGGCAATCCATCCGCCGCAACTGGTGGCGATGGCAGCCAGTGGAGCCAGCACGAGGATCCAGCAGACCACCATCCGACGCGAATCTTTAACACTCTTGAGCGAGAGAAATCGCATGATAAAACCCTGGTGCATGAGCATGAGTGCTCCGGTATTGGCCAGCCCGTCCTGGACGTAGATACCGATAAAACTGAACTTGGGCGGTGCATTGAAATCCGAAAAAGCATATTTATGTTCCTGCGGAAGCAGTGACCAGAATTCGCCAAAACCGCCGAAATGATAAATAGCGGCAGCGAACAGCCCCAGGCCCGCAATGAGCAATATTAGTCCCTGGACAAGGTCGGTCATAATAATCGCTGTTTGTCCACCAATGTAAACATATAAAGCCACAGCTACTGCTGTTATTACCGCTCCGGTTACAACCTGCCAGCCTAACAGCGTGTGCAGCGTCCTGCCCAACGTGATGAGGTTGATACCGATGTATCCAATAAGGTAGAGCAGGATAATAAACGTGGCAGCGATGCGTGTCTTTCTATCGAATCGAGCTTCCAAATACTCGGGAATCGATTGAATCTTTCTGTAATATATTATTGGTATCCAGACCAGCACGAGGATTGGCATCCAGAACCAATCGTTGAGGTAGGACTGCGTGCTGCAAATGCCATATTTAAATCCGACCGTGCTGTACTTTATGAAACTGTAACTTCCAACGACTGTGGCGATACATGAAAAAGAAATCAGCCACCATGAAAATCTCTGTCCTCCGAAAAAGAAGTCTTTGGTAGTGGTAGTATATCGACCGAAATACAGGCCGAACCCAAGCACCGCAACGAAATAGCACAGCATAACTGCGTAGTCGAGATTTCCGCCGATAGCTTGAGCAATCATAACGATTCTCCGTTTGCCCAATAGGGTGCCAGAAATGTAAAGATACATACGATGGCCAGCATTAACAAGAAACCAGCGACGAGTATCACTACGAACCGGCGGTCTTCGGCGATTTTAAGGTTAAGGTATCCCCCGCGTAATCCACCCCAGATTCCGATGAGGCATAATAATGCACCAATACCGAACTGGCAGACAATCGGCCAAACTCGCAGCATATTCACTTGCCGTTTCTCCTGTTCCTAAAATCAGAAGTCAGAGGTCAGAAATCAGTTCTGTTTTCTGTCCTCTGTCCTCAACTGCTTTCTAAGCCAGGCGGGACGATTGGTAGTTATTCCATCTACACCAAGTTTGATCAGCCGAATTGCTTGTTCTGGCTTGTCCACTGTCCAGACATAGAGCTTTTGTCCCGAAGCTTTAACGGCATCCATAAAGTCCTTCGTAACACCAGCGTAATGAACATCAAGACCGTCGAGGCCTTTATTCTTAGCTATTTGAACAAGTTGCGGGTCGTGCGGAATCCATTCCTCGGTTTCTTCGTCTTTTTCGGTTCCCTTGAGCCAATATGTGGGGACATCGATAAGCTCCCTGGACATTGCCACTGTTTCCAGGTCGAAACCGATAATGACTATTTGAGACATTTTACCGCTCTGGATGATGAGTTTCCGGAGAATGGGCAAAACCTCTTTCCCGCATTTTATTTCAACATAGAGTTTCCGTCCAGGAGGTATTGTCTCGATAATATCGTCCAGAAAAGGGATTTGCTCTCCAGCATATTCTTCCGATTTGAAACGCCCCACATCAAGCTTGCGGAGATCCTGGGAGGTAGCCTCTTTAACCTCAAGATCTATTTCACCTGTACGTTTTGTCGAGCTATCATGAATAACGACAATGCGATTATCCTTCGACAAGTGCACGTCTATCTCCACATCAGCTCCTTTTTCCCAACCAAGCATGACTGAAGCCATGGTGTTCTCCGGAGCTATGTATGATGCCCCACGGTGTGCGATGATTTCGACAGACTTCGTACATCCTGATATACTGACAATGAATAAACAGAACAACCCGTGAACAATATAACGTTTCATCTCTTATCTGTTATCGCTTTACCCGTTGAGGATCCAGCCGGGGCGGTACTGGCGGCGCAGGAGATCGTTGCCCTCAGCGCTGTTGGTGACACGACCCGCCGCACCGTCGTAATCAAGCTTCTTGCCAACACGGTAGGCAACAAGACCCAGCAGCATCATCTCGATCGCCTTGCCGCCGTAGTCGAAATCACAATGCGTCTTCAGGTCGCCCTTGCACGCATTGACCCATTCCTTCTGGAAGTGACCTAACGGCGGAATCACCTCATCCTTTGTCCGTCTCTTGTGATACGTCAGGTCGGCGTCGTCGCCGAACGGCAGCAGAATCCGAGAATCGTAATCACAGATAACATAACCCTTGGTGCCCTTGAACATAGCACCGTGTCCGATCCTTTTAAGATCGATGTATTTCTTCGGCGATCTTGGCATCATGCCGCCCTGGTACCAGTGGACGCGGATAGGCCCGCGCCAATCGTTCGCGGGGATATCGAAAGAGATGTGCAATTCGACGGGTGAGACTTCAGGATTGAACTTCTCGCCCTGGCCTTCTGCGGTCGTCGGAAGACCCGCGTCAATCGCATTCCACACCAGGTCGATCGTATGACTGCCCATATCGCCGACCTGGCCGGTGCCGAAATCCCAGTACATATTCCACGAGAGGCAATTCATACCGGGACCGCCTTTGAAATAGCCGGGATTGTACGGATGGAAGGGTGCCGGCCCAATCCACAAGTCGTAGTGGAAGGTCTTTGGCGGCGTGCCTTTTGCGGGCAGGTAGCCGGACCTGCGAAGCTGGCGATTGCCCCAGGCGTAGGCATCTGTTAGCTCGCCAATCGCTCCGTCTTTGATTAGCTCGCGCACACGCTCGAAGTTTGGTTTGGCGTGACGCTGCGTGCCGACCTGCGTGGCCAGTTTATGTTTGTTCTTGAGGTAGTTTAAGCGGACGATGCGTGCTTCTTCAACGGTATTGCCCAGGGGCTTTTCGCAGTAGCAGTGCAGGCCGCGATTCAACGCCCAATTGGCTATGAAAGCGTGGGTGTGGTCCGTGGTGCAGCAAATCACGGCATCGATGTCCTTTTGTTCGAGGCATTTACGCCAATCGACGTATGTTTTGGCTTTTGGGAACTTCCTGGCGGCGTGGGCGATGTGGTTCTCGTCCACGTCGCACAGGGCTACGACGTTCTCGCTCGAGATCGCGCCGAAATGCGCATCGGCCCGGCCCCATGTACCGATCATGGCGATATTGAGCTTGTTGCTCGGTGCGTTGGCGCCGGAGAGTGTACCGCTGGGTAAAATGAGCAATCCGATTCCTGTGGCCGCGGTGGATTTCAGAAACTGGCGTCGTTGAACGATGTTGGTCTTCATCATTTTTCTCCTTTATTATGGTTTTAGTTGTTTGCTATAAAGCTGAAAGCATTAATTTTACGTATTATGACAATAGGATGCAAGAGAAAAAGTGAGATTCAAATGAATCATTTTGCTAATTCATGTACTGGGCCCGGCTGATGTTGTGACAACTGGTGTCACTTACCCACGCAGTATAACCGGCGTGTCGTACGTATGAATAGCTGACTATATGCGGCGCTGATAGATGCGCGAACGACTTCTCGACCGATAGGTTCGTCCATGGAAATCAAGTTGATGATCTCACCATTTGCTGCATTGACCACGGCAACTTCTCCAGCGTGATTGATTATGTAAATTTTTCCATCTGCGGCAAGTGGCGAAGCTTCATATTTGGCTCTGCCCGGTGTCTGGATGGTCCACTTTACCTTACCCGTTTGCGGTTCCACTCGCGACAGACGCTTCCGCAAGTCGCTGAGCACGAAAAAATCGCCGTCATAATAGGCCGGTGTTGGCACATCAGATGAGACTTCTCGAACTTCCTGGCTGACCCAAACGATGGCACTGTCATCCTGCACACCGGTTCCTGTGGGCCGAATAGCATAGACCGGATAATTCTTGGGAGCGCAGACGAGGATGACGCCGTCGCCTGTAATCGGAGAAGGTACAAGCCGCCAATGTGTAATGCGTCTGGGATTCCAGGTGCCCCATCGCCACAATTCCTTGCCTGTTTCAAGGTCATGTCCGGTCAGCACATCACCTCCAACAATCAACAACTGTTGATTCCCATTGAAAGAAAAAGGAATCGGCGTGCTAAACGCTTCACGCGATTCGGACCGGGCTTTACTTGGACGGATCTGACGCCATAGGGTCTTGCCGGTACCCGGATCCATAGCTAAAAGGTATGATTCGTTCTTCTTATCTTTCAGACCACGACCTTGCACCGGCACATCTCGTTGTAATACCTGCAAATATAGTTTGCCGTTAAACAATGTGGGACTACTGCTGAAAGTCCACAGAAACGCGAAGGGTCCATAGTCATCACGAATATTGCGTGCCCATTGGCGATGACCGTTCAGATCAAAGCATATGAGGTCACCATTGGCGTAGAAGAAGACAACGATCTTGCCATTAGTAACCGGGGAGGCAGCTGCACAGGTACTGCGCCTATCTTTGCTGATACCTTTCCCAATGTCGTGTTGCCATAGAAGTTTTCCACTGGTGCGATCGAAACACATCGCCAATAGCATGTCTCTGTCAGAATCAACACCCGACAGAAAGACCCTATTTCCCGAAATAATCGGAGTAGCGGCGGAGGAGCCGGCTAAATCGACACTCCAGACGATTTTGTCGGTTTTGCTCCAATTTGAGGGCAGGTTCTTTTCGTCGGTGGAACCGTTGAAGTAAGGACCACGCCACTGCGGCCAATCGCTGGCTTGAGCTGCGGACAAGGCTGCCAATACAAGTACCAAAAAAGTATAATACTTTCGTATAAACATCTCATACCTCCTAAGAATTTTTTCATCGAGCAGGGGCTCACCTGCATTTATCAATTCTCAATCAGACTACTTGAGTATTAGCCCTTCAGAAGTTAAATTACTGCGGCAATAAACAACAGTAAAGCGCCTGCAGCAGCAGCGCTGAAAGTAATTCTTGACCATTTTACATACCTTGCGAAATCTGGCTGCTGGTCTTCGAATTCGTGGTAATAGTCCTCTAAAGCTGAGTTTTCTTTTGGTCGCAGGCGAAGTTTTACATACAAATGTGCAGCTATGGATATTAGAAAAAGCGGGCCGGCAATGATATAGAGAACAGTATCCATAGGTTTCCTAATAGTCATAATATGAGAAAACTGCTGTTTGTAATTACACTCTCAGTCTTCTTTGCGCTCATTAGCCCCGGCATTTGGTAGCAGTTTAATCTTTCGACAAGTAATTCGTCTTTCCCCGAGTAAATATCCTCCGGCAAATAGCTGAAAACGATACTCTCCAGGGTGGGGGAAGACAATGCCGCGCAAATCCATCGCTAAAGTAACGATTTGCTTAACATCCTTAAACTGTACTGTTCCTTCTTTCTCAAATATAATTTTCTCCTCTTCCTGAGCATCAACGAGTCTTATTTTCGCTTTCGTTGCGCCATGCCCATTCGTTAGCTCACAGAAGAAGACAATTTGTGGATGTCTTGCCGGGTATCTTGGAGCATTGATAGTTTGAACAATATCTATAATACTCGGCATACCAGAGACTTTGTCAAAAATGACTCTATTACAAGTGATTGCCGATAATAGAATTGGCTGTATTTCTGTCATTTTGTCAACCGCGCTCCTGCGTTTTTGGGAGTATTTACCTTCTGCTTCATCAACCGACCCATCTTGAACTTGACTGTTAGCTTAGCTGGAACATGAACTTTTTCCAGAGTCTTTGGGTTCTGTGCTGTTCTGGCTGCCCGTGTTTTAGTTTCAAAAACCCCAAAGTCGCGGAACTCCAAGCGGTTGCCTTTGGTAAGTTCAGAGGTGATTTCATCGAAAACGTACTGAATTGTAGCTTTAACCAACGCACGCTTAGCCTGAGTATTTTTAGCAATTCTGTCGATAAGTTCTCTTTTCGTGATAGTTGACATAGGTTACCTCTAAAATGATTTATCATAACAGCAGTATCACTCCAATAAGTACTCAGAGTAGTCTAACGAACAAGGCCCTTCTAATCAAACATTTTGTCGTTTTCTCTTTAGCCCAGGATTCAATGAGAAAGTTAGACAGGCTCAGGATTTTCTGTAGGACTGCTCTGAGAGGTGTTTTAGCGTTCTACAATGGCCAAACTTAAGATGAAGGGTATCTGAAGGTCGTAGAGTACAAGAATTCATCCGAGATGCGATTCACTCGCCCAAGGCGTACAAATGACCGGTTGTCCGCAAATATATTTTATTTTCGGCAACCGCCGGAGTGGCAAAAATCTTTTCTCCGAAATCGTTCCTCGCCAGAACGTGCAGTTTGTCATCAACCTGGATGATCGTCACGACGCCTCGCACGGAGGCAGCGATAATCTTCTCGCCCGCAACAATGGGTGATGCGATATATTGCCCCGCAGCCCCGATTCGTTCGCGGAAGAGTTCTTTTCCGGTTGATGCCTCCAGGCAGGTTAACACACCGCCTGCCCGCAGGAGGTAGAGTTTTCCCCGACAATAGAGCAGCGAGGGCGTCTCGGGAATGCCGCGCCGAATTTCCCAGGCCACATGCGATTTTCGGGCATCCTTTGTCGCTCCGGGACGAATTGCCACCAGGTTGGGTTGGCTATGGGCGGCGAAGCCTGACATCGTTTGCATCCATTCGGCTTCACTGATGATCCGGTTCTTGTCATGGTCGAAGATTTTCAGCAGAGTGTCCATGTTTTTGACCGGCAACCCATAACCGGGATTGTCTTTGGGCAACTCCGGTCGCTGTATAAAAGCAAAGCCTTTCGTCATTTCGTCGCGCTGTATTTGATTGTCGTGATTCCGGTCGAACTCCTCGACGGTGATTTTCCAGGTTCCAGCGGCATCCAACTTATCATCTCCGCGTCCACCCAGGGCCGCGGCGCCGGCAAACAGAAGCCCATCGCCGGTTATGGGGATACCGACTGTTTCGCGCGAAAAACCACCGGCCCACCATATCTCCTCGCCGGTGGACGGGTTGTAGGACGTCAGCCGTTTGGAACCCAACACGACAAGCTCTTCGGCCTCACCATGACGCCAGATCACGGGCGTTGACCAGCCGGCCTTGAACAACGATCTCGGCTGTTCCCAGACCGTCTTACCGGTGTCTCGATGGAGCGCCAGCAAACGAGAGGAACCGCCGTCGCCGTCCAAAACCAGGATCACTTTGTCTTCATACAATATAGGCGAGGTCGCCATTCCATATTTGCTTTTCGGCGTGTCGATTTTACGCTGCCAGACCTCGTTTCCCGCATGGTCGTAACAAATCAGCCCGTAGGTCCCGAAATAGACATAAACATGCTTATCGTCCGCGGTCGGCGTGGAAGATGCGGGATTATTCAGTGGATGAAACCTTACCTTTGTTTCGGCCTGAACAACCTGTCGCCATAGGATTTTGCCGTCTTGGCGATCGATGGCTAACGTAATGAGTTCCTTTTTATTGGCTGGTTCACTGGCGGTAAGAAAGATGCGATTGTTCCAGATGACAGGAGACGAGTGGCCCGCGGGAATAACGGTTTTCCACAAAACGTTCGCTTCCGGACTGAAATGAACAGGAATGCAATCCGCTTCCGCCACTCCCTGTCCATTGGGGCCGCGAAATTGATTCCAGTTAACCTTTCCTCCCTCACCGTTTGCTATCAGGTTGAACGAAAGGATAATGATCGTACAGATACTGGCCTTTGCCGTTGCCTTGTATTCATATTTGGGTTGTATGGGCTCTCCTTTCTCTTATTCGATATTTCCCATAAAAGCTTGGCTACACAACCAAGCCCTCCAACCCCACGATAATATCAAAATCATCCTCGAATTGCAACCAATTGAAGCCACATGTTTCACATTATTGATCAGCATCTTCCTGACGTGTCACGATCGGCACGTAGCCAACTTCCAGGCCATTCGGCGGTGTCACGAGCAGGGCCGGATCGAGTGTCGCCAATTCTCCGCTGCTGGGTGGTGCCATGTAATCCCTGTCGATCGGCCAATTGGCGTGTATTTTTTCGACAAAGGACTGCAATTTCGCCTTTTTATCGTCACTCCACTTATATTGCTGGAAAGACGGCTGATCGACAAAACGATACCAGGAATAGGTGACCATAGAACTGTCGGCGAGAGTGGCCGTGAACGGTCCCCGCGCCGGGCCGGGATTGCTCCAGGCTCCGGCGGCCGGTGAAGTGTAGGGCTGGCCCCGACTCGCCAGTTTGAATTCCTTGGTCAGGAGCTGCGTCTCCGCGGGCACGTCCGCAGCGGACACGGCCACACGCTCATCCCCGACATGTTTGAAATATTGTGGAAAATAGCCATTGGTGTTGGTAGTGCCATCGTACCACTCCAGGCCCCACACATTGGATTCAAAGACCTTGGTGTTAAAGATTTTGTCAACACCTGTGATTCTCTTGCCGGCTTGATCGAAACGCGGTGTACGCGTCTTCAACGTGGACTTCCAGACGCCCTTCTCGTCGAACCGTCCGGAGCAGGCCGGGCCACCGTCCCGCCATGCCTTGAAGGCATCATAAAGGGCTGCTTTGGAATAATACGTCACGTCCTGCACGAGCAGGGTTCTTCCCTGGTCGTCTACCGGAAACTGCAACTTCGGCAGCTTCGAATAAACGACACCTTTGGAGTCCTGGGACCGGAAACACGGCACGGTGTTGATCTCCATGGCGCCGCCGCCCATCCTGCCAGGCCGGGCGTCGAGTCCACGTCCATAGATAAAGGGATAATTAAACAGCTTACCGATCTTGCTCCATGTCTCCGGGATATAATAGGCCATCGGTCCTTTGAAGTTAGCCGCACTGAGAAAACAGGTCCAGGCCTGATCGCCGGTTGGCGGGTCCCCGGTGGTAGGCTCGGTAAAGGGTAAGGCCATGTAGGTGATCCCCAGGAATTTGCCGTTGGGATTGCCCTCGAAAGGCAGTGCGTCCGGCGGAATGAGCAGACGATTGCTCAATTGAGCAATTCCCAATCGATTATCCGGCAGGGCTTCGTTGCTGTAAAAGAACGACCACCCAGGTGATCCGACCTCGTAATCGTAACATTGCGGGGTGGCGTTCAGGCTGAATTTAGGCGGGCCGTAGCGGAAGTGATTGCGAGCCCAATAACCCAGGCCTCCTTCCACGGTCTGAAAAACGCTCCCCCAGGTAGGCCCCCGCTCCGGCCAGTTATCCCTGGCATGTGTACCGATTGGAGCGAGCGGCTTATCCTTGTTGTCGGAATTGTCCGGTGATATCCAGGCACTGGGCAGGCCGATCTGAAAACGGGCAATCGGCTTGTCAATCAGCGGCCAGACCGCGGCATAAAAACCCATGCCCGCACTGTAAGTAGCCCGGTCCGGCGGACGGGTTGCACTGTAGCTTATATAACCGTGCAGACCTCGGGAAGATGAAGTAACGACACCTGCTTGACCTTTCCCGGCGTTGTCTGAATTATTCTGCTTCCCTTCACAAGCCCACGGCAGGGTTGTGAGGATAAGGATTACTAATAATGAAGTTCTCATGTCTTTCTCCTTAATTAAGATGGTTATTTAGTTACTGTTGCGAAAGCTACGTAACGCCGGCGTCTTGCCGGCAACACCTAAGTTTAAGCATATGCTCTAATTATAGGCGGATTCCTGCGGAGCAGCAACCCTGTATCACAAGAACAATTAGCCATGCCAATTGAGGCTGTCACAATTGTGTGTCCGAAGAAACTCATGGGTGAGACATCTGGCTTTGAACTGAGCACACTTATTACAAACACATGCTTAGTCGCACGTGGTAAGGTCACATAACCCCTTGAGAGACAAGGCAGATGAGGTTTTTCGGTGGGACACGGGAAATTCCATCAATCGTATAAAAATATTCCATTACAGGAAATAGTAATCACTCTATTATCTCTTTATAGAATCACTTTATTCAGTAAATTTTATAACTTATCCGTTTATATGTTTTTTGCTTGATCCAGATTATCATCGTTTCTGTACCGTCTGTATCCCTTATGATCCCTTGCCTGAAATTCGTGTCTGGAACTTGTTTCTCCCCGTTTATTTCCAGGTGAGCCAAAGGCTGATTACCCCAGTCCTTAATAATAAAACAAGGATTCATTACGGGATTTTTTTCAGTACCATTCAGGCTAAATGATAACTCGTCAGATTCTTTTTTTATCAAATAAGCCCTTTGTCTTTTATCATATCCAGTACTTTCACATCCATTCAAATCAGCTATAACAGGAGGTGAATTCCATGAACGGTTGAGAATCTTAAGCTCGGTTGCCGGAAGCTTTGTTATTCCATAAATATTATATAGCTCTGTTCGACCATCGTCCAGAAGATGCTTCAAGCCATAAAGTGTCCCCAGGCATGAAGAGCTTGTCCGGTCTCTTCCGGTTGTTACCGTGCCATCACTTGGCAAAAGGCCAAAAGGATAATGGTTCCATGCATTATACTTTGAATAGCCATAAGCCAATCTCATTGATTCCCATTGACTATATGGCACCCAATTTGAACCGATTTCTCCAATATTGAAATGTTTATATTCAGATTTAAGATTCATATATACCAGATTTTTATTTTCAGCAATCGGTGCACCTTTCCTAAAGGTTGGCCCAACGGAATAATTCCATATTTCTGTTTCTCCTGCCATATTGGAAAGGGTGATGGCATCATACGAAACATTGTCTTCAGGCCTGGTTCCTGGTTGGCTGAGCAGTTCATTTTGTTGTGTTTGTGCTGGGAGGTCGGCTAATCTTCTGCTCACCTGATAACGTACAGATACAGCATCCGGATATATATACCAATACTCATCAGTCCACAAACCCCATCCGTTTTTATCTATTTGCATCCAGTCATAACTAATACTTACGCTTGCATTCCGCCAGTGAACAACCACCCTTGCATCAGTATTCTCAATTAGCCGGACGTGTGAGTAGCGGCATATCTTATCGGACATATGCTCATAGCATTGGTTGGTATAATTTTCTGGGCCCTGGTCACTTACCCAGATACCTCCCGGACCCGGTTCAGTAACCAGGCTGGGCAGATAATTTGTGCCCCGCCAAAAAACGAACCGGTTAGGTTTATCGTCAAAGGATACAACTATATCCGCATAGTCACCCACGCGCCAAAGGCCATCCCACTCCGGGCTGCATTTGAGTTTTGTATAAGTAGCACCAAAATCGCCTGACTTGTCCGGTCCTGCCGGCAAAACCCAATATTGCAAAGGTTCCAGGACATCAGGCTTAAAAACAAGGTAATCCGAGTATATTTCTGACGCATTCAGGGCTCTGTCAAATACCCGTACTTCATCGATCAGACCACTGAAAACCATATTTGAAAGGAAAGACTTTGTGATGTTACGTTCAAAAGCCCATGGATGTTTTTTTTCATGAGCCATACCGATATAAAGATCCAGATTCCTTGCATCTCTGACTGCCCCTGATGCCGGTTTGGTACCCACTAAGACTCCGTCGAAATAAATAGAGAAGCCTTTTGTTTTTTCGTAAACACCGGTGACAAAGGTCCATTTTAACAGGTCAGCCGTTTCACTCGTGGTTAATCCCTGCCATTCTCCGTTTACATAAGCATGCAGTCCTATTTGACCTAAATGATTTATCCCCAGGGAATATCCGGCCCGTTTATCCTGGTCATGATCAACAATACCTGACCAGTTCCAGGAATATTCCTGAGGAGCGATCCAGGCTTCTATTGTAAAATTACCACTGATATCCGGCAGTTCTGGAGCAGGCAGAGTTACTTTATTGGTATAACCGTCAAATGACAGACATGTTCCGGATACGCCTGTTCTCCAATAGCTATCCATACCGCTGATAACACAATTATAGCCATGAACACTCTCTTTTGTAAGATTATAATTAGTGTTTAATCCTTCATCAAACCTCATCCATACCACCGGAGATTGGACCCCCTTATTGATAATTACAGGCCCCGGAACTGCTTCTCCCGGGAGATTCTGCAACTTTGCCGGTGTGGTATTTTTAATTGTAATGCCTGAGGATGTAAGTTCCAATTCCTGCCTGATTTCATTCAAGGGATCATTCCAGTCATCAAGTTTATAACAGCCTTTTTTTACTCTTCTAATAACAGTTGCATCTGCATTAATGGTAAAATATTCGTCCGTATAATCGGCAAAATACTTCCCAATATCGCCATCATAACTTTTCTTGAAATCTGTAAAGTTTTCACTGTTTTGGTCCGGGGCATACCTCCAGTGAATGATAACCTTAGCAGATGAATTTTTAATTACCCTGACATAAGAGCATTTGTTGATTTTATCGGGTCTCTCAGCAGGTCCGTCACCATTGATAGGTATTATTTTGTCAAGAAAGTGCTTCGTTTCTGATGCTTGCCAGTACGGCAAATAACTGTATTCACGGCTGAATACAAATTTTCCCAGTTGTCCTACATTGACGACAATATCAGCATATTTTCCTGTATTGTTCCCGTCCTCATAATCCAGCCTTGTATAGTAGGCATAGAAATCGGAAGACTGTGAATAAGCAGAAATGTTCATCAAAAGGACAACAACCACACACAGAAAAAATCCAACAATGTGTTTCCAGATCAACTTATCCATTATTCGTTTCCTTTCTTGAAAGTTCTAATCCAATTATTATCTTGAACCGAGATTTTCCATTTGACTTCACAAATGCTACTCTTGTGACAGGTTCTTGTTCGGCCAAGGTTCTTTGACAGTTGAAGCCGATCATAACATCACCCTCGGCGGTCCTGTAATTGTGGGAGGAACGGCTATGCTGGCAGTGCATCCGGCGGAATAAAAGCCCATGCCCGCACTGTAGTTGGCCCGGGCCGGCGGCCGGGATGCACTGTAACCGACGTACCCGTGTAGGCCGCGGGAAGATGAAGTGACAACACCTGCCCTTGCATCCTCTCTGTTGGCTGCGTTTTCTTTACCTTCGCACGTCCAGGGTAGGACCATAAAGGCAAGGATAATAAGTAATGAATTTCTCATAATGGTCTCCAATTCTAAGGGATAAAATTAGACAGCCCTGTCTTTAGTCACTTTCAGCTTCGTTAATCACACGCGCATCGGCCCAGTTGCCCAGAGCATTTTTTCCATCGAAGACCAGCATCAGGCACTGAACGTCGTTCAACTCGATGTCGATTTCCTTGGCGGGTGAATCCTTCGTCATCTTGCCACTGTCCCATAAGACCTGGTTGGCAAAGAAGTCCTCGTTGTACACGCGGAACCGTCCCTTAGCGTCTTCCTGGGAGGATTTGTCCATTGCCACCATCGCCCGGAAGCGGTCGGCGCGACCAGTGACCTTGAACATCACGGCGCATTTCCCCTTTGCGCCTATTCCCTTGCTGAAGGTCTGGCCGGCGACCCGGATCGGTTCGCCGCCGAATGTGGCGTCGTAAACCGGTACGTTGCCCGCCTTCCAGATGTAGTAGAGATCGCTCAGGTAAGTCTCCCCTTTGCGGGTCACGGTGTATTTCTCAAGCGGCATCGGCGCGGGTGTGGGCAGTGGCGGTCCAGGCCTGCCTACCTTGATCATTCGGTGCTCATGCAGACCGAGGTCGTGGGCCGTGAAGGAATCCTTGAATTCTCCGATATCTTCGCGCGCCCAGAGATCGCGCACGGGCTGATCGCCCGAAAGACCGATCTGGTCCCACTGCACGGTAATGTCCGTTTTTTCACGTCCCTTGTTAAGGAGCAAGACGGCTGTCGTCCCATCCGCCAGCGGCTTGTTGTAAACCTCACAGCCACCATCATCAATGACCTTGTAACCCTGGATCCCACGCTTGTCCTGGTTCACAGCGATAACCTCGGGCGCCGTTAGGACATTGCGCACCTTATCACTCATTGTGCGGAGGTCGTTGCCTGCCATCAAGGGGGCGGCGAGAATGCACCACAGGCTGAAGTGTGCTCGATCGGCAATGTCTTTGCGCTCGTTGTCGATGTGCCTCAGGTTGCCCACATGCAGCATGTCCGGATCGTTCCAATGACCGGGGGCGGCAAACTGCCAGAGTCCGTTAAAGGCCGGATGAATGGCCCTGTCGCCGGCTGAAGTTTCCGCACAGGCATAGACCGAATCCATCCAAGGGTAGATGTCATTTGAAGTCCGCCATAGTTGGGCGGATTCCTTCCCGCCCCAAGCCCAGGCAGCATTCCCAAAATCCGAGATACTTAACACAATCGGTCGGCCCGTGGCCTGGATATGCTTACGATAAAGAGCATAATCCTCTGAACTCATCCTCCCGTTGCTCTCGGCGAAGCAACTATCCATCTTGATGTAATCCACGCCCCACTCGGCGAAGGTCTCCATGTCGATCCGCTCGTGCCCGAAGCTTCCCGGCAACTGCTGGCACGTCATCTTTCCGCGGTCCTGGTAGATGCCATACTTCAGCCCCTTGCTATGAATGTAGTCCCCGATCGCTTTCATTCCGCTCGGGAATTTCTCGGGGTCCGCGACGAGGCGGCCGGCTTCGTCCCGCTCGCTTGCCATCCACGCGTCGTCGAGGACCAGGTATATGTAGCCCGCGTCACGCATGCCGGAGGTCACCATCGCGTCGGCGATTGCCTTAATCTTCTTCTCGTTAATCTCTTTTTCAAACGCATTCCAACTGTTCCAGCCCATCGGCGGCGTCATGGCAAGATCCGTGTCCACATCGAGACTGCGAACTTGGCCATGACCTTCCATATTGGACTGACCTGCTAGAATAAATACTTTTACCTTTTGTTCAGCCGCCTGAACCTGGGACACAAGGCCAGGGAGCATAATGGCAAATGCCACTGTACAAAGTGTCTGCATAAACCTTCGCATTGCTTTTTCCTTTGCGTCTGTCCTTCTTTGATCACATATCAGCTTGGATTTCCCATTTGCCTTCATGGACAGGGTACCTGCCCTCTTCCCAACGGGGGTGGAACACCCATCAAAATAAAACGCGACGAGAAGAAACCGACTCATGTTGACTACTGCCCATTCTCGCTGCACGTCAGTCTCGTTCGTCCTGGTATTCGAAGACTACGATCTCATAGTGATTCAACGGCGGCAGGACTATCGTGATGCGACCGTCATTTCGCTTGGTGAACGTCAATTCCTGATTGGCGCCCAGGAGACGGATGGCTCGCACGGACTTTTGGGGTTTGAAATCGATGCGGATGCCGGAAATGGGAACCGGCATGTGCATCGCGTTGCCGCGTTGGCCGATGTGGTTGTAGAGGCTGATCCATTCGAATTTGCCGTGCCGACTGGCGCGTTGGTTGATCTCGACCAGGGGCGGCGCCGTGACGACCGCGCGGCGCTCGAGCCCCAAGATGTTGTCAATGGCGCCGAGCAACAGAGCGGCGTGCCCCTGATGGGCCCACCTGGCGTAGTGCTCGCCGATGCCGAAGGTGAAGCAGGCGACCGCGCCTTTGCCGTGCTTGCGGCCGATCAGGGCCGGATGGTCCGACACGTGGCGATAGTAGCATTTCTCGGGCGGGCCAAACATGTCTGCCGGAATCAGCCGCAGCATCTTCGCGACGTCATTATCCGTCTCATACACCTGGAACTCACCCCCCAAGAAGACCAGGTCCAGGTCGTCGAGCGAGGGCTTGGCTAACGCGGTTTTGTCCTCCGGTCGAATGCGAACGTAGGCGCCCATTTCCGAGGGACGGGATTCGAGGAGTTTGACTTTACCAAGGCTCTTCAGATATTTCGGGACTTTTTGCGTCAGCAGCAGTTTCCCGCCCCGTTTCACGTAATCGTCCAGAACCGTGGTCTCCTCTCGATTCAGTCCGCCCGCGGCGGGCGCGATGACCAGCGGGAACCGGTCGAGCTGTTCCGGATCCAGTTCGGTCAGATCAAAGCTGACCTGCCCTTCGCAGAGGATTTGGAGAATTCCCTGGTACTCGTTTCCGCCTCGGCGAACCACTCCGACGTCGCCGGCTGGTTTGGTGTCGAGGAACCACTGTTCATTGGCTTCGTGAAATCGATAGATGTTCTTCAGCACGTTGAGCGCTGCGCGGTCTTCCAGGCGATTGAGCGGCCCCATGATATAGAATCCCAGCCAGGCACCGTTGACTGCCTGCGCCCAGAGACGCCGCGCTTGCAGAGAGGGAGCGGAGCCGGCGTGCCGATAGGGCATTTCAAAAAAATGGTTCGCCGTGTTGTTGTATTGTTTTCGTCCCATGGTCAACATCGCCGATTTGACCTTGTCCGTGTCGTAGTAAGCGCCCCTGCCAAGGGGAGCGCCGGATTCGCTGCGGATCACGTCCATTACGTAGAGCATGAGACCGGGTCGTTTGTCCTTAAAGAACTTCTTCACCTTGTTGTTCTGTTTCGTCGTCATATCACGGGTGAACTTGACGTACTTCCGGTACACGGCGCTGTTGTCTTGCGTCGGCGGCAGGTCCAGGCCGCTGTATTCCTTGAACAACCTCCGGCAGTTATCGCATTGACAGATGCCGTGATAATTGCGGCTGTAGTCTCTGCGTTGGTATCCGCTCATGTTGAAGAACACGCCGTCGAGCGGATAGCGGTCAAGGGCTTCGGCCAGGAACTTGTACATGTACTCCTGCTGATATCCGCCGCTGAGGCACGTATGCACCTGGCCGTTGTAATTTACGTTCTTTCCCGCTTCGCTGACATAAAGCCACTCGGGATGCTCGGCGGCGAACTTTTCGTTGATTTTGCTCACGTCGAACCGGCCGGCCATGCGAATCCCTTCGGCGTGCAGACGCTTCAGCACGGTGTCGGTCAAGTCACCCTTCATAAACGTGTTGCGCCAGTGGTACTTCACCTCGGTCGGGTAGTTCGCCACAATTCCGCCCACATTGAACTTCACCACATTTATTTTCCAGTCCTTCAGGTCTTGGATATATTTATCGACGTCCATCGTCGCGTCGATCTCGCGCAAATTGGTTTGCAACATGCGATGCGGCTTCAGCCACCACTGAGAGGCCTGGTCTTCGCACCGCGCGACGTTTACGAGATACAAGCTGAACAAGCAAGCGATTGTAAGAAAGCGTTCCGTCTTCATTTTTCTATATCCTTAATGTTTGACTATGAAATTTGACTTCAACATACAGGAGTGATAATACCACCAGGGGTATAACAATTCAAGGGATAAAATCAGCCTTGAGGCCGTCGAATTTTGGCTGTGAGTGGCTAAGAAGTACCTGTTGCTTTCCGCAACAGATACTAATTACGGAAAAACGGGGAACCTCTTTTTAAATCGATTTCTAATACGTAAAGATAAATACATCCCGGACAGATCCCCCTGTCATCACCGCCTGTATTTTGATTGATCACAAAATCCCGGGAGAAGTAACGGATGTCGATATCTAAAGAACCAATGGTCACCTGAAGACTATCGATATAAGGAGCGATTCATCAGCATTAGTTAATCCGCATCAGTGTACGGCTAATGCCTTATCGTTCCTTTGCACCTTAGGACTTGTAAATAAATTATCTTCCATTTTTGGCTGGCTGCGGCTTCGGCTGGCGGCCTCAGCAAAACTCGGACTACCAACCAGTAGGCCTGCGTTTTGCTTCCTTGCCAGCCTTGTCCTCGCTCAGCCAAAAACGAAACCTAATTTCTTTACCAGTCCTTACTGCTAACCCCTTCGAGTGAGCCAACGCCGTCGAGTCGTTTTCGACCGGCTCCAAAGTTAGTCTGGATAGTCATGACCCTCAATAGTCACGTACAATTACCCCATCTTCGCTTACTAAATACCGATCTACTCCTGTAACCTTTAGATTGTACACCTTGCCGACAAAAGGCACGGCTCTTGTTGCAACGCTTTTGATACCGACTGTGCCGCTTAATGTTTTCAATCGGAGGCCACTTCTTAAGTCTTGTGCCGCGATCCACTGTCCGGAATCGAGCATGAAGCAGTGTGCATCCACAACGCTGATGCGGTTTCCGCTTTCGAGCACTATGTCACGACATTCGAACGTCCCTTCGTGCTCTTCGACTTTCTCAATCTGCTCTAAGCAGTCTGTTGCCAGGTCACAATGAGGCCCACCAACCATCTGCCCCGAGACAACGTTTGATATCTGCACAAGTGCCCCATTCACCCACACAGACGTATCACCGAGGAAGCAAGCCCTGCCTTTGGGCGGTGGTGGAGGGATTGTTGTAAATGTCCAAACGTCACCTGTTGTCTTATTGCCCTCGCTATCGACCTCATCTATCCGCCAGTAGTAAGTGATAGTGCGCCCTCCAAAACCTTCGGGTGGCATATAGCTGGTAATAGCCTGGCGGCCTCGATATGTGCCGGTCGTATCGGATGTATCGGCATTGGCAACAGCGTCTCCATCAATGCCGAAGTACACATCGTGGGAGGCGGCGTTGAGGCCAGCGGTCCAAGTCAATATGACAAGTTCGACAGGTTCCTCAACGTCGATGGCTCCGTCGGCAGGATATGGATTAAAAGCCTTGTCAGACAGGGGACACGGTTGTTCGCTCGGTGACAGGCTGGCTTCCTTCGTGCCGCCGTAGGCACCAATATTAATCCGACTGCCGTGGGGCATCGGCTCATTTAATGTATCAGCGTTAGGATCGCCGCCGTCAACACAAGGGCTGGTTACCTTGTCGAGGACCCATACATCATGCTCTGGCCAATATCGGCCTCGCTCGGAGCGTAGATGATAGTCACCGGTGTCGGGATCAACAAAGAGCGGATTGGCATAAATGTTGCCTTCGCCTTCGTCTCCTCGTTCGATGCAGCTATATCGTGCCTGGCATTGGAACAGGTCGCCATCAGAGTTGTTCCAGAAGATACTGTTGCTGATATCCGGCTCTGCTCCGGCATAGGCCTCAATGGCGTATTTGTTATCAACCACTGTTACATTGCTTATCGTCGGAGAACTACCCGCAATAAAAATACCCATGAAATTATTTCTTATGATAAAATTCTTCAACACACTCTCGGGGCCTTCGCCGTAGTAAAATGAAACTGCAAAATCGCCGGGATTCTGGAGCACAGGCACACCAGCAGGACCTGCAGCGACGCCTTGCACTGTTAGCTTTTTACCCAGAAAATTGATTTCTTCCTGGTACAGACCCGGATAGACCAGAACTACTTCGCCATTCACTGCTGCATCGATACCCTTCTGAATGGTTGCGAAAGCTGCTTGAGGTGTTAATCCGTCGTCGTTATCGTCTCCGTTACCTGCATTTACGTAATAGACGTTTGGGGTAGGAATCCTTTCATACGCACCCATGTCCACGATACCGTTCATAATGCGTGGATTTCCATCAAGATCCAGAATCACTGATGAAGGAACCGCTTCGTTATTACCTGCGTCAATACAGGGAGAGCCTGGCAATAAACGCAAGTTATCATCCTCTGTGCCGATCACGTCATCGGCCCCATCTGCGTCCACAAACATTGGGTCAGCGTTAATATTGCCGACCCCAGACCAACTACCTTGAACATCGGAATAGGTGACTGCGATGGAACTTTGCTTAAGATAAATCTCGTCCGGACTGTTGTTCCATAGGATAGTATTGACTACCGTTGGCGAAGAATTGCCACAATAAATTCCGCCGCCACCATAGCCCGTAGCCAAATTACCCGTGATAGTATTGTTCGTAATCGCGGCCGGAGAAAAATAGAAGTAAATTCCACCGCCATAGAGCGCCGAGTTCAAACTAAACACGCAATTGGTTAGCGTCGGGTCACCGTACTCGGTGTACATCCCGCCGCCCCACTGAGCCGAGTCCCGACTGAACACGCATCTGGTGATTGTTGGGCTCCCACCGCTGTTGTATAGCCCACCGCCACGCCCAGTTTGGTCCTGCCAGGAGCCATTGGCGTTACCAGCAGTGATAGTAAGGCCATCCAGCACGGCTGTTGCATCCGTTCCGCTCCCGGTCACTACGTGGTAGCTGTTCTCGGCGTTGTTCGCGAAGTTCAGCCCATCATCGCCGTTCAAGTCGCCGCTGAGGATGGTCTTGTACAGGTCGATATCTCGCACATCGGGGTCTGGTTCGCCAAAGCCGGCGTAGCCGCCCTTAATGGTCACCCCGTTTTTGAGCTGGAATGTGGCTGTGCGGTCACCGGAAGCCACTATTCGGGGAGACCGTCCTCTTACGAACTGGCGGTCAGGCCTATATATGCCCTTTGCCACCCAGATTTCGTCGCCAGACTGTGCATCGGCAAGAGCACTCTGCAGGCACCAGTATGTATCCGCCCATGACGAGCCATCATTCGCACCAGTGGCATCGACATCAACGTAGATGATCTTGCCATGGGCAAACGGGCACAGCACCACCACGATGAGCATTAAAAGGATTGTCCGCAGGATTCGTGACGTTATTACCTCCTTCATTTTTTTATCCTCCAGCCCCCATTTTTGTATAACAGGTCAATAAACGGCTTTTCACAATATCGCTGATATGTAGTTTACCACACGCCCAGACTCGGCGTCAAGTAAAAAATTAGGTCAATTGCGAGTTGTCAGATGTCTCTTTGATTTAGGAAACTTAGGGGTTTTTTGAAAAAGATTTTTGGGGGGATGATTCACTCAAGACGCACTCCTTGTGTATGACGATATAAGGGGTAGTTAACAATCTTCTGTAAACCCTTATTACACAAGGAGATGCATTATGTTGAAGCGTAGAGTTCTAATGTAATCAATATCGTCAAACCTGCACAACTTTCTCAAAAAAATAGGCAATAATTTGTCAGTGCCGGACAAAAAGTTCCTGCGAGACAGCCTCATAGGACTGCTTCGGTGCGGCAAACCTATCGTTTGTCAAATGGCACGGCACCTGCCAAATCAACGCACGAAGTTCCTCTCACGACTGGATCGTCTCGAAGCACACCTTGTAAAGGATAGCGACTTTGATGACAAGGTCGAGGCCGCATTGCCGCAAGTATGGCTGGGCTTTATCCAGGATGATACACCCATTATTCTTGACCTTTCGGACATTGCCAAGCCGTTAGCAAAGAAGATGGATTATCTGGCTAAAGTTCGCGATGGCAGTACTGGTGAATTGGTGAACGGTTACTGGTTGGTCGAATTGTATGCATCGCTGCGGCGATGCAATAAAGCGGTACAACCTGTAACGATACGCCCAGGACATTACTGGCGAAAACAGTGGCTACAACTGAGCCCTACTATGGCTATCCATCGGAGTTTAATCGAAGCCAATAAGCCCGTTCAATGAGTCTGGTATCTTGGGGTACTTGTTCCATGTCAAGTTTTCTTTGACAGAAGTTTTTTGACCTTGGTTAGTAACACGTTGGGTTCTGCGGGCTTGTCCAAGAACTCGTCCACCGGTAGCCAGACAGGATCTCCAGCAGAAGATTTGAAATCTATACCAAACTTGCCCTTGACAGCGGTCAGCATTAGAATGGGTATGTCTTTACATTCGGAGTTTTGCTTCAACTCTATGGACATTTCAAAGCCATCCTGGCACGTAGCCATCATAACATCCAGTATGACTAAATCGGGTTTGTTAATCCTAATTTTTTCCATACCTTCTGTTCTGTTGGCGGCTGTGATTACAGTATACTGCTCGCTTTCCAGAATAGTCTGGAGTACCTTGATAAGATCCGGATCATCATCTACAATCAGAATCTTTGCATTTTCCATAACTTACTTCACAATCTTTAAAATTTTTTTGAGTAATATAATCAGCCAATGGAGGACACTACAAGATTTTCCACTGTTTTTAGATCATCTACAATCGGCTGATAAATCTTCTCAAGATTCATTCAATCTAAGGACTGGTAAAGAAATCAGCCTTCAAAAAACCTATACCTAAAGACAAAATAATCACAATGTGAGTAACAACAATCGTGTTCACTGAGGAAAGAAACACTGTAGGATTATCATAGTTTTTCTCGACTCTTTTTATGCTCTTTAAAAGCCATGGTAGTGTCGCCACAGCGAATATTGCCAATACGGGAATTGTTTTTGTCACGACACCCAAGATCAAAAGCACAAATACGCCCGCCAACCCTGACTTTAACAGTAAAATCGCTTTTCGTTTTCCGAGTTTTACTACTAAATTTCGTTTTCCAACCAGCGTGTCCTGATAATAGTCCGGTATTTCGTTCAAAACAGCCAGGCAAAACACACTCAATCCGCTAATCACAGAGACATAAAATGGCACGAAATCAATCTTTTGAGTTTGAATGTAGTAACTGCCCAATACCATAAACGGGCCATAGCAAAGGCCTATCACGATTTCCCCAAATCCGCGGTATGCCCATCTAATCGGAGGGCCAACGTAAAAATACGCGCCAAGAAATCCAAGGAAGGAAAACAAAAGCACAGGCCAACCTGTCTGCAAAGTTAAATAAACGCAGACAAGGAAAGCAAGCCCAAGAGTTGAAACTGCCAACTTAAAAAACCAATCAGGAATTTCAGGTTGCTGCTGTGCAAAAATTCTGTCGCCGCCTTCCTTTGCATCAAAATACTCATTGAACAACTCAACAGCGACCAAAACAAAGAAGATGCCCATAAATCCCCACCCAAAACGAGACCAATTAAGTGCTTGCTGAACATTAAAAGCAATGGCCTGACCTAAAAAGAAAGGAAGTATACCGGCGAAAAGAAAGAACCGATATCTTATTAGTTTTATGAGGCTCATAGTAAAATTAAATCTCTATCCAGTTATTTGACTCAGCTAAAAGTTTTGGTTCGGCGATTACTTTCTTTGTGAATTCAATCACCTCTGACTTTTTCCAGGCATTTTTGTAATTTTCCCAAATTTGGCTTAGGCTCTGTTTCTTCATATCACCACAGATAAAAGGCAGTGGGCCTATAAGCTTAACTTTGCCGTTGGGCACAACCAAAAGACTTGCTGATGGATATTCCAGCCTATACTTCAATTCTTCAATCACATCGTAAGGATAATAGTAAACCTTCATCTTACCCTCGTACTGAGCGGTCTTTTCCTGCAACACTTCAAAGAACTTGGCATATTCTTCCTCAGATGGACATATAACATCCCAGTTTTGAGCTGCTCGGCCGATTCGCATTGTTTTGCCCGTATAAAAGCCATAAACACCTAATGAGTAGGCAAGATCGATGATTTCGCCGATTTCGTGGATATTGAACTGTGTTGGAACAAAAACGATTTCGGTATTAACACCATGTTTTATAAGAGATTTGCAGGCCGCTACAGCTTTTGCCCAGTCCCCTCGCAGTCTTAATTTCTCGTGGGTTTGCGGCGTTGCACCATCAAGGCTTATTTGTACCGAACGCATTCTCAACCCAGCAAATCTGCGAGCTACATCTTCATCAATAAACTCACCGTTGGTCTCTATCTTAAGGCTTATATTCTTGTCCCTGATAAACTCACAAACATCAAAAACATGAGGACAAAGCAACGGTTCTCCGCCCGAGATAGCCATATAAGGAACATCCAAATCCGCAATTTGCCTGCAGAAATCAAGAGCCTGCTCTTTGGTCATCTCATCAGGCATACTGTGGCCAGCTTCCTCGCAGCAATGCAGACATCCTAAGTTGCAGGCTGAATTTAGTTGCCAGGCAATAAAAAGCGGGGACTTATAATCCTGGAAATCACTGCCTTGAAGGATTGCTCGCAACTGATCATCCGGCCCTGCATTGGTTAAACGACTCAGTTTTTTTTCTTCAGCTACAATACCCATGTTCTCTCCTATACACTGACTATATTGTCAGATTTCAATTGATCGGTAAACTCGACAACATCTTTTTTGATAGTTTGCCTATCGCCATCGTAGTTATCGCCCAGCACGTTCAGCATCTCAGGCAAATCTTTACCCTGTTCAATTAACTGCAAGATATCCCCACCTATCTGGTCAGTTATAAAGATCTTTTCGGTCAGGGTATCAAATACCACTGTTCCGAATTTTTCTTTTCTGATTTTCGTATGTTCAGTAAAATTCATCCAAACCTCTCTTTCCTTACAAGGACATTAGCGCATAAACACACAGGTGCACGGCAACACTTAGGATTTGTGCACTTACAGCTTGCGTACTTATTACATATACACACTGATTGATTATTGCCGATAATCAATAATCAATTAAGTGAACCTAATGTAAGGCTGGGCCATCACTTTGCCGGAAACATCCTCAAGTTTGGGCCTTTGCCATTTCTTTTTTGCTTTATTTTCTTTACTGACATTACATTGCTTTTGCTCAATTTCCACCTGTTTGTTTTCCATATTTGTGTCTCCTTTTCATTTCTTGTCTTACTTCTACTAATCTGACATTCCCATTTAACACTTTTAGAAATGTTTTTCTACTTTTCAAACCCATCATAATATCAATATTTACCCTGGACTGCAAGAAGATACTATTTTATTTCTCTGGTTGCCAAAAACCATTTTGTAACTCCCCATGGCGTTTGTGCCTGTCCTTTTCGGTCCTGCTCTTCAGATATCGCGCAGCAACCCAGCGAGCCATCCACAAGTCCAGCAGCCAAAGCCCCACATTAACACTATAAGAACAATAACAGATACTGTTGCAAAAGTCTTCCTCGTAACCAACATCTCCCGCACGATTATCCGATTGATTAGCTGCAACTGTTTGCGGTCTTACTTCAAGTGCTTATTCTTCATGCTTGCTAAAAGTTAAACTGTATGCCTACGTAGAGCAGGAATTCCGGCTCACCGCTTGCTGCAGAGCGAAAACTTCTTCCTGCTGACAGCAGCAAAGTGTGGGTTTCACTCAGTTCGCATCTGGCGCCAAGATTGAACAGGAGCTCATCATCTTCAAAATCCTGGTCTGTCGTTCCACTAATCTCCGCCAGTAATTCAAGATTGCTTGATGCCTCATATCCTATCGCCAGACCATAAATCCACTCATTGTTATTGTACTCCTTAAACACGTATCCGAATTCCGGATTTAGGGATATGGGGCCGAAGGACTTTTCTATCTGGAACGGCAAAACAAACTCGACTCCTCGGTCAACCAGCCCGCGATCTGTAGCGGAGTCGGAATTATTGAATTCAAACTGGGGGTAGACCGACATGTCGATTCCGTGCCTGTCTTCGTCAAAAAAACGCCACTTAACACCGAAAGTCGAGTTGCCCAGTCCGGTTTTCGTTCGCTGGCCACGTTCATCCAGGACCAGCCATGGTACTTCATATTTCAACTGTATGTGCTCGCCAAGCCCGTAATTGATGTCGAGAAGCGGACTCTCGTACTCACGTCCCGTCCTGCGTTTCTCAGCGGTGAAAGCGAGATTGATTTCCCAGTTGCCATCGCCCGGGGTGGCGGGATCGTCCGTGATGAGCGGAGGCCCGCCCTGACCGTATGCTGGCTGTGACGCGACCAGCATGGAGCCCGCCAAGCACATCAGGCATATGAGAAACTTTAATGAGGCTACAAGCCGTGAACTTTTTGTCATCCTCTGACATCTCCTTTTCGGTGACTTTGTTTGAAATCAAAGTCCAGTGATCTATCCGTTGCCATCTGTGGTTATTTCCACTGAGCCATTCCCCATTCTTTCAGACTCTTTTCCGACCATACAAGATCCTTGTCGTCGTGACAGTTGGTACAGGCATTGGGGACTCCGTATTTTCGCGTCTCATCCGGTGTAATAAACCCAAAAACGTGTGTTCTGACCGTCAGCGGAGAGCTTCTAAGATGTCTGCCGGTTTTCGGCATATGGCACTCGATACACGAAGAACCTTTTGAATCTGCTTTGTGGTGAGTATGGGCTTCCAGATTTTTCTGGTGGGGTCCTAATATGGAACCGAACTCGTGACATTTCATACACAGGGCGTCCCCTGTTGGGGTGGTCGTAGTGGCATCCAGCTTGTGCGGATTGTGGCAGTTAACGCAGGTAATACCGTGTCTGTACATGATCGAGTGGATATATTCGTTGCCCTGCATCCTGTTCTTCTTTCCGGTCCCGTTGCCGTAGAACTCTTTGGTTTCCTGACCTGGTTCAAATGGTGCCTGCATTTTGTAATCGATCAAGGGTTTCCCCTGTTCAAATCCTTTAGGATAGTCTCTAACATCACCGAAAAGATCTTGCAGATTCACTGTCTCAAGACGCTTGTCGCGGTTTCTCATATGACACTGAAGGCAAACCTCGGTGGCCCGGTGTGGATCATAATTGGTCGCCTTGTAGATGCTCTCCTTTCGTTCATCATCGACGTGGACACTGCCTGGTCCATGGCAGCTTTCGCAGGCGATGGCCGGTTCAATACGTTTTTCTCGACTCATAAACCCGACAAAGTGGCAGCCGTCACACGTTCTGGAGGTGTGCACCTGCTTGTTATCGTGGACAAAACCGTCAATGTACCAATCCTTATACGGCGCATATGGCTGCCAATGTTGCAACTGGGTATTCCACTGGTAGTTGCCGATAACGTAATCTTCAGTTCCCTTGTTATATGACAGGAGCATATATCGCTGCTTGAATTTTCCGCCAATCGTATAAACAATCTCGTCTTGTGAGAAATCTGCATCCTCGGGAAGCTTTGAAAAATCTCCAACAATCGCTTCAGGACGCTCTTTGACGGACTGAATCATCTTGGAGTGGTACGAAGATCTCCACGCTTCATACTCCTCCTCATGACAGTCCATACACTTCTGTGAACCTACAAAATAGGCAGACCTTTGCCCTTCAGGTTGCAGGGAAACAGCCGTTCCCACACGCTCTCTGGTAAGTTGTGAAATAAACGGGAGAAGCTTCCGTACTTTAGTGAAAAGAACATATCCGCCGACTCCAACGCCCAAAGCGGCCAATAATGCGGCCAATAATAAAGCGATTATGAGCACTCTCTTCATTTTGGTATTCGCGATCATTCCGTGTCTCTGCTACGAACTGTTGTTGTCCTGTTGTGAGCCGACTTTACTGTAAGATCGTCGAACGAGGTCGCCGCATCGGCCTTCGTCCAAACTCCCACGCCACCAGCTTCTATAAAGGTCATATCGGTAGCCTCAAGAAGTTTCTTTCCGTTGAGCCAGCCCTCGATCTTGTCGTCTCGATGCAGGGCGCTCCATCCATATTTTAAACACAGGGATAAAAAAACAAGCGATATTACGAATTTTTTCATATTTGCTACCTCTTTTTCCGTTTTTTTGAAGAGTAATATTGATAAAGCGAATCAAATATCTCTATGCCTCTTTCAAGTAATTTCTTATCATTATTTAGCTTCTGGCCGAGTCCAATAATTATTTGATTAATCCCTTCAGCCTCCTTGCGACCAAACTTGCCATCCTTAAGATCAATGTCATGAACTATTTGAGCTATCTCAACTAAAACAGGGTCTTTTATATTAAAACTTTTAAGCAGAGTCTCAAAGGTGCAGTCTTCTCCATGGTGGCTAAATTCTGTATTGTAGATATCAAAACCAACGTCATTTTTTACAACGTCATCTTCCCCAACAAAAGAGAAACTTGCTCCTTTATCGATAAATCTTTTTATAAGCCAACTGGAGGAGATTCTGTCAATATGAAGTCCTTTCCGAGTTACCCATCTCTTATTCTGAAATTCATTTTTATTATGAATCCTAATCGAACGGATTTTTTCAACAGATTGGGCTCTTTTTCCAGATACTTTAAGACTTTCAATTATTTTGTTACAATTCGTTATAGTATTTTCTGCCTTTTGTTTATTTGGTGCTTGAAAAAAATCAAGAGAGATAACTTCATTTAGGTGTCTCTTCAATTTCTTTAATTCAGCCTCATACTTTTCTTTCTGAGCAATAGAGACACGCCTCTTATTAATACTTCCTTGGATATTCTCTTTGAGCTGTAAGGTCTTGGAAACTATTTCATCATAAGCCTTATCTCTTACTCTATGGAATTGGCTGATAATATCTTGATCGCTCATTCCTTCTGTAGAATCCACCTTGAAAATAGTTGCATCACCTTTTTGGGCAATTATTTCCTGTCTAAGCCATTGGAAGTCTTCTGAGGCTTCTTTTGTAAATGGTAAAACGTAGACAGAATTCTTAATCGGCACAGCGCCTATATTCTGGAGTCTACGCCACACTTTCACCCGGCTGCTTGTTGGTTTTGGTGGCATCTGGTGAACCAGGAGAATCCATTTGTAACCTTTCCCAGAAACAGATTTATTCATAAGCTTGCTCATTATTTTGTAACGATTGTTACTTATCGTAACAAACGTATCTAAGTCAGCCAAGAAGTTTTTTATATTTTTTTTGGATGAGGTGTTAAACCTTTGATGATGCTCTATAAGTGCCTTTGTATACTGGCCTTATGAGTTCCTACTCTGGGGTGAATTTTTTGTTTTGGCAAAAGCAGATAAGGTTATGAACAAGGATGTGAAGATTAGGGCAGAGCAGTTAGCTAAAGTGATGGATTGGGCTCTCATATAACCGCTCCATCCTACGTTTCTCAACGGTGAACGCTACATTGATTTCCCACTTACCGTTACCAGGCGTGCCTGGATCGTCCGTGATAAGCGGGGGGCCGCCCTGGGCAAATACTGTCGGAGTTCGTAACAAAGGCAGTCTTAACACAAAAAAGGCGATTAAAATAATCCACAACTGCCCTTTTTTCATTCTCCTATTCACGTCCTTCGCACCCCTCACTCAAATTTCCATTTCTCAACTTCTTCAAATGCCCATTCAGGAGTTTTGTCTGTGTGACAATTATTGCAGCCGTTAGGTGTGCCAAACCTTATGGTCGATAGTGGTGATATAAACTTGAAGCTATGATCCCTTGCATCCCACTTCACGGCATTTTTACCGGTCTTCGGCATATGACACTCTATGCATCTACTTCCAGGGCCGTCAACCTTATGATGGGTGTGCTCAGAAAGAGAAACGTTAAATACGGCCTGAGGAGAGTTCTCTGCGTGGCACAAAAGACAGAGGGAATTGTTTTTACCGGATTTTACAGTAAAAGCGGTATATCGGCTTCCATGTGGGTCATGGCAGGTAAAACAGCGAAGCCCCTTACGATACATTTTGCTTTTGATAAAGGTATTACCCTGAACACGATTTTTATGGGCATATCCATCTGCCCACATCTCATACGCATTCTTTCCCGTTGGCTTCGCATAGACCCAATACTCTTTCAAATCCTCTCCCGGCTTATAGCCAACCGGCCAGGCATAGGCTTCAAATTCCCCCTCAGGCGGCCTGCCGCTCATATGGCACTGAAAACAGACCATGTTTCCCCGTTCATGATCAAGTTTTGCCGGATTGATGATGTCCGCTTTTTCTTTACTTTTTGCGTGAAGAGCACCCGCGCCGTGGCATGACTCGCAGGCAATATTTCGTTCGACAGGTTCCTTTGTTTTGATATCAAAACCTGTAGTATGGCATCCTTCGCATAATTTTGACGTGGGGCGTTTGTTCCACTCCGTGGGATAGACACTTTCTGCCGCCCACCAGTCATTTTTCGGTTGATATCTGACCCACTGCTTCGTTTCTACATTCCACTGGGCCGGAAGCATGTAGAAATCATCGCCGATTTTCTTGGCATACCTTTGCTTAAAACGACTTCCTACCACCATATCGACATCTTCTAACCCAAAGGTTAAAATAGGATTGTCCGATGAGAAATCTGCTTCTACTGTTTTATCAGGCCCTTTTAAAACAACAGGCTGTTCCATCTTGCTGTGCAAGGTAGATTTCCATCCCTTGTAATATTGTTGATGGCAGTGTATACATTTTTTTGAACCTGCGTAGCCTCTCGCTGCTTGGGTAAGAATTGGCTGTGGAGCCGGTGCAGTAGAATCATTAGGCTGTTTCGAATAAACCTCGAACACCCATACCCAACTGCCACAAATCCCTAACATTCCTGCTAAAATCCAGAATCTTTTCATTTTCATACCACGCCTTTTCCTAAGGACTTGTAAATAAATTATCTTCCATTTTTGTCTGGCTGCGGCTTCGGCTGGCGGTGTCAGCAAAACTCGGACTACCAACCAGTAGTCCTGCGTTTTGCTTCCTTGCCAGCCTTGTCCTCGCTCAGCCAAAAACGAAACCTAATTTCTTTACCAGTCCTAACTTTTTTCCTGACTGGGTTATTTGTATATCCCTAATAAATTATTATGCTAACAAAATGTTCGATCTTTGTAAAGCGAGAAAATACTCTTTGTCTTTTTTTGTGTCGGGGGAACCACTACATTGTACCAAGTATGGCCTGTGATTGCAAATGGGATTGTCGATATCAAGTATTTTTGCATCCTTATCACTGCTGCTGCTCCTGCCTCATTTCGCCTTTTTCCAGCCTTTCACTTCGTTCAACTTTAGCTAAAAACTAAGAAAAAAGGCAAGCCCACAAATTTCATCTGTAGGCTTGCCTTTAATTATTAGCTAAGTTAGTTGTTCGACACTAACGTTGTTTCAGCTTGTTATTTGTCCAAGTTAGAACTTGAAAACCAGGTCTGCTTGCAGCCTTCGATAATCCGCGTCACGAGTACTGTTACGATTATTTTCAAGGTGATAATAGGTGAGACCTGCCTGGACATTCTTGGCTAACTGATACTTGAAGACGAACTTATGGCCTTTGCCGTCTGTTCCACCGCTAAGCCAATCAGATTCACTCATAGCACCGACTACGGCATCTGCTTCCAGATCCCTGTAGTCATATCTCAGTTCCCAGGAGCCCGGCTCCTTGGCCTTGTTGAGTTTGCATCCAATCAGCCAGCCTGTGTCTTCAGAGGTGCTCGCAACGGTATTTTGGGCGTAATTGCCAAAGACGGCAAGTGGCATACCTCTCCATTGGAAACCATATTCGGCGAAGCCTTCAAAGATATCATAGTCACTTGTGTATAGCCCGCCCGAGGAGGTATTGCCTAAGAAGCTTGAGGATCCCCAAGTGCCTTTAAGGTCGTCCCGCCCTTGCAGGTTGCCAAAGTCATAGTAGCTCGCACCAGCAAGGATGTAATCCGAATTTCCAATCGTGCGCTTCCAGTAAGATTGCAGACCCCACAGTGACGTATCGACACCGCTGGTACTTTCATCAACCCAAAAACCACCACCGTTGATGAATATTTGGTCGACATCACTTAGGGGCATCACATACTGAACTGCGAGACCTTCAGGATTAAGGTCGGTATCCCAAATAAGCTCGCTCTTACCAGCCCTGTAAAAGGCGTTCTTCATCTTGCCACCGAAGACCTTCAGTCCTTCCTGTGCTGCGGGATGCCAGGTGAAGTAGGCAAGGTCCACCCAGACATCCTTCTTTGAGAAAGAGTCTTCAAGGTCCTGATTTGTTGAAATCGGACTCTTATCACTACCAGTTGCGATTCTGAAGGCAATATCCCAGTCATCGTTGACCTTTGCATCGAACATCAATCTCGCACGCATCCGATTGCGAGTTACTCCGTTGTTCCATCTGCCAGTGCTTGGGTCTTCTGAGTCGAGCTGCTCGTGGCGATACCTAAAGTCACCGCTAATTTTAATATTCTGTACCCAATCAGGTACGGTTCCGAGCTCATCCTTTTTCTCTTCAAAAGCTTTGCTGACCAGTTGTTCGATCTGCTTTTGGTCAACCGGGGGCGCTGCTCTTTCTGCTTTTAACTTTGCCAGCTCGTCTTGAAGCGATTTAAGCTGCGATTCGAGCTTATCTATCCTTGTGTCAGCGTTCTGCTGGGCCAACACAGTCGCCGGTGTGAACACCCCAACCATTATTGTAATAAACACCAATTTGCCCAATACATTAATACTTCGTTTTTTCATGTAAATATCCTTTCTAAATTTTCAATACATTCTTCTTTCACTTCAATTTACGTCATTCCTTCATTCAAATCTCCTTTTCAAAAGCTTTCTCGTTACGCGTTTCTCTGCCGTTCTTTCAAACATCGTAAGTGTGGTTTTAATCTTTACATTAGATTACGCTGGTAAAATTAGGCTGTTAGATTATGCTGACAGCAGCAACATCCACATATTGTAGATGGAAAGGTAGTGAAATAACGCGTGGATGGGCTTTATTTGTGATTCCGGGCGTGACTTCAACTGAATGGAGAAATCATACCCTTCCGGTTAATAACCCCCGTTACTCTAATCATTATCAGCAATGACTTCTATAACGTCGCTAACATTTATCGAGCCGTCCCTTGCAATCCTGAGGGTAATATTTTTGGTGCTTACATCCATCATGCCGCCATTGTTCGCCACAATTTTCAACCTCCAACTCTGCACATAGAAAATTCTTCTTTAAACGAGTTCAGTTTTGTAAAGCTGCCCTTTTCGCTAATTATGCTGTTTAGCAAATCTCGCATCTGATGGTCGCCTGCTCGGCTACGGATTAGTCTTTTAAGATCGTAGGTATGAGCCGAATACAAACATGGCATGAGCTTTCCGTCACTGGTCAACCGAAGCCGATTGCACGACCGGCAAAATGTTGAAGATCGACCGCTTATAAAACCTATAGTTCCCGCTGAGTTCTTAATTCTGAAATACAAAGCAGGGCCATTATTAGCACCAGTAAGCATAGTCGAAAGCGGTCCGAATTTGCTTTCGATAATCTCACGGACTTCGCTTGTGGGTACATAGTCACTTGCCGGCTTCGTATATTTGCTGGTTGGGCAATATTCAATAAATCTGACCACCACAGGTAAATAGACACTCATCTGTGCAAGCGGCAGAATTTGTGAAACATTGATACCTTTTATTATAACACTGTTAATTTTAACAGGCTTTAGACCAACTTCTAATGCTTTGTAAATGCCTTTGGTTACTCTTGGCAACAAATCAAAGCCTGTAATTTCTTTGTAGCTTTGGTTTTCAGCAGAATCCACGCTTATATTGACTCGCTGTAAACCTGCATTCTTAAGTTCTGCTGCTAACGACTCAAGAAAGATACCATTAGTCGTAAGCGTTAGCTCCTCAATTTCCTCAATCCCAGCCAGTTTCTTGACGAGATAAACAATATTTTTTCTAACCAAAGGCTCCCCACCGGTCAGCCGGACTTTTCGAATACCGCATTCAACAAAAAGCCGGACAATACGGTATATCTCTTCGAGCCTTAGAACTTCTTTACGTTCTATAAAATCACAGCCGCAAAGCGGGTGGCAGTACACACACCGCAAATTGCACCTGTCAGTAACCGATACTCTCAGATAATCTATTTTCATATTAAATCAGCCTAACCGTTACAGACGTTCCCTTTTAAACTTCAGCCACACCGATGATACCGACACGTTCGGTACCGAGCGGCAAAGCCGAAATTAAAACGGTATCCAAGGTTTTTTCAAACAGCAGCATTGTTTTTCTTCCTGATAAACTTCCAATAGTCTCTCATTGTGTTGAGATTCTTGAGGATTAAAGACTCTTGGCACATCTAAAACCACAAAGTGGGGTGCCGGCACGCCAGACAGTACTTTTGCGATATTCTGTTCTCAGGTGGACAGGAGTACCAAAACGCCAAGGGCCTCCTCGCAGTACCTTGTGCTCTCCGTGTCGCGGTGGCCTTAGATCGCCTTGGGAATAACGTTGGTATGCATCTTCTGCGTATGAGTCGGCACACCATTCGTGTATGTTTCCGATCATCTGGTACAGTCCATAAGGGCTGCGAGTCGTTGGGTATGCCCATACACTGGTTATTTCCTCCTGTTTTAGCTTTCCTGCCGGAGGCTGCGGTCTCCCTGCCTCCCATTCATCGCCCCATGGATACAGTCTTCCGTCAACTCCCCTTGCACCTTTTTCCCATTCCAGTTCTGTAGGCAGTCGCAGGTCAGCCCGCTTGCAGTATGCTACAGCGCCATTCCAGGTAACCCACACCACAGGCAACTCAGCCTTCTCGGGATCCACTTTATAGATACTATTTTCTTTATGGATTGCGGCATCCTGACGTTGAATATTGATCCAGTATGCCAACTTCGAAGAATCCGGGCGACGCTCGGTTAGAAAACGGGCGTATTGAGCGTTAGTCACACACGCAAGTGCCAGGTAATACGGGTACAGATGCACGCCGAACCCTTCGGCGCCCGCTAAGAAATCTCCTTCAGGCACAAAGGCCAAGAGCGTATCATCTTTACTGTTTTGAAATTGCCAAGCTCGTTCGGCAGGACAAAGCAATCCTATAGATTCATAAGGTTGCGGTACTGGTAGTTTAGTATCTTCCGGCACAGTGCGTCCCAAAACTGTCAGGATTTGATGCAAAGAATCTTTCTTGGTGAAAATGTAACCCAACAGCAGGGTGTCAATGGCTTCTGGAATATTTAAGGATCTGAGAGCACCCTCAGCGATGCGTCTAACTTCTTCGTCGCTGTTGGCAATTGCGGATATGAGGAATGGAACCGTCCGTGTTGTTGTGTTGGCCGCCAGTTTTCGACACGCAGTACGACAAATATAAGATGTCAAGAATGGCACCTTGGAGTTAAGCTGTCTCGCCCATTTAACAATCTTGCCTTGAGTTGGCATTATATCAGTCTTTCTCCATTGGTGAATCCTTCGCAGCAGAACTCATACCAAGAAGTTTATCTGCCACCTGTTGCAGGTACGTTGGATCAACCGGTTTTTCAAGGTAAACATCAGGCTCAATCCCAAGAAAGTCATAAATATCTTGAGTAGAAAAGGCGATGCCGAATCGCTTACTAATGCTGGTAAGCATAATGACAGGTATCTCTTTGGTTTTGGGATTGTTTTTCAGGTCTCGAAGAGTATAAAATCCCGGCTGCCGGGGCATGTAAACGTCGAGTATAATCAAGTCTGGAGGTTCCTTGCATGCTTGTGACAACCCGGCTAAGCCATCACTTGCACCCACAACCTCATACTTCTCCGGGGAAAGCGCAGTACTGACAAATGCTACAACGCTCTGGTCGTCATCCACGACAAGTACCTTTTTAAGTTGTTCTTGCATATGTCTTACTCCTGAAATCATGCTCGCTCTATCTTATCATACCTCAACTGTCACAGACATATCTACACCACTGATATGATGTAGATCAGTTGCAGCTGAGGGCAGATTGAGCAACTTTTACTTGTTCGGCACCAGAAAGGATGACCGACTTTGTCAACTTGGCCATCTCGCGGTAAAAAAGGCTGGTGGAAGTTTCCAACACGCGTTCGCAGAATCGAGGAACCCATACGCAAAGATGTTCATTCAGGAATTGCTCCTGCATATGGAGACATTGGCACAGTTGCTCTTCAGTATTTTTACTGCCGTGCGAAGAATTCAGAATCCATAGCTGCGCTTCGTAAGCGGTAAGCCTCTGCATCAATTCAAGCTCGATTGTAATATGGTCTGGTATGCTGTCCCAGTTGTCCTTAAAGGAAAGCCCTGTCCTTTCAATAAAACGTTTAACCCACACAGTTGAGTCGCCCCAGAGTTGCCCCTCGCCGCTGTGATGTACCGAAGCATAAAGCGAGACATGGCCCCCCGGACCGACAAAGGTCTGCGTGTACTGCTCGCCGAGGCGCTTGGTTACTGCGTCAAGCTCCCCGGCAAGGTCTTGTGTCGCGTCGTATCCAAGGTGGCTCAGGGCTTCTGCCAATGGCGGAACTGTTAGCTGTGCGACAATTTCTGCGGTCGGGACGTCCCGGAAGACAAGCGCCAACAAACCGTAGCAATTGCTGCGGCTGACAGCCTGCCTGTGCCACTCATCTGCCGTCGCTGACGTTGCAGCGGTGTTTTTCTGGTCTTGGTTCTTCATGCCTTGGTTACCTTGACGACTGTGTCCATCCATCGCAGTCCACCGCCGATAGGATCGCCCGCATTGGGGATAATCCAGTTTACGTGCACGCCTCGGCCATCGCGCCACTGTTTCGGGCCTTTGTCCTTGCTGTTCTTGCCCCACCACTTGTTATCGCAGTCGGGCTCACAGACGTGTCCATAATTTTCATCACACGACTTTCCGGAAGCATAGCCACCGTAAGCCCAGTGTCCCATATGATTCGAGATAGCAATTACACCGGGCACAATAGTCTCGGTGACATGAGCTTTAGTGATAATCTGACCAACAGATGATTTGACATTAATCAGATCCCCATCTTTGATTCCTCTTGTCGCAGCCGTTTCTGGATGGATCCAGGCGGGATTCTCATGGTAAATTTCTGTCAGCCATTTGCAGTTTTGACTCCGCGAGTGGGTCTGGACGGCAACCTTAAACGTAGTAAGGATCAGGTCGTCCTGCGTCATTTTCTCGTGTTCAGGAATCGGCATCCACGCAGGTATGGCATCAAAACCCTTGTCGGCCAATGCTTTCGAGCGAATCTCGTACAGACCAGTCTTCCATCGGTGGCTGTCCGGGGGGAAGCCTTTTCGTGCCGTGCCATCCCCACATCGTTGCGCAACGTACTGCGCGGCTGCGTGCTTACCGTCAAGGGAGGAATAGTTCTTGTCATCGGGTCCCTTCTTGTAGTAAACACCGGTGGCCTCGTCCAGGGTTGCATCTCCAACGTACATCATTTCAGCGTGGGACTCGCAAATCCGTTCGGCATTTTTATCGTACCAGGCGCCGTGCTTTTTCATATACTCAAACCCCCCAGCTTTTTTAACGTCCGGAGTGTTTTCACAACAGTTTTTGACGAACTCTTCTGCCGAGTTAAAGCCGAGGTCAAAGCCAAGCCGCTTTGCAATGTCGCAGACTACATCACAGAAATTGCGTGCCTGGCCCAATGGTTTAACCATCGGCTGACGGATGTAATATTCCTTGATCTGACTTGGGCAGACCATGTCATCGGCAGTCCAACGCTCGAGGTAAGTTGCATCTGGAAGCACCAAATCGGCAAGCTCAGTGCTCTCTGAAAGTGATACGTCAACAGCTACTATAAACGGCATCTTCTTTTCGTTCTTCATCAGGTCAATATTGGCTTGTATCTCGCCATTGACATAGACAGGATTGTAGCAATAGATCATGTAGATATCAGGGCGTTCGGGCCCTTTGTCGATCATATGTAAAACCTGGTGCGATGCATGATGAGTCGGATACGCATAGGCACCCTTTTCACCGTCAACGATATGGAGTTTCTTGGTCTTAGTTTTCGGTTTGGGAAATGTATATTTCCATTTCGCGCCCACAGCTCGACCACGCCCACCGTGACAATCGATATTGCCGTTAATGGCCTCGAGCATCATTATCGCACGTTCTGTCTGAACGCCGTTATAATGCATGACGGCGCCGCGATAGCTGATACACACGCTTGGTTTGGCCCGGCCATAAGCAAGAGCGATGGCTGTGATTTTATCCGCAGGCACACCGCTGATATCTTGCGCCCAGACCGGCGTATACTGAGCCAAATGACTCTTTAGTTCATCAACGGTTACATTTGTGTAGGTTTCGATGAACTCCCTGTCAACGATGCCGTTCTGCAGAAGCACATTGCACATGGCAAGGACTACCGCAAGGTCCGTCCCGGGTTTGATTGGAACCCATTCTGTGGACTTGGCCGCCGTGTTCGACAGACGTACATCGAAAGTGTACATCGGCACACCTTGGCTCATCGCTGCAATACACCGCTGTGCCTCCGGCACGTGATTAGTATGACATTCCAGGACGTTACTACCGAAGTTGAGAATAAATTTAGTGTTCTCAAAGTCCCAGTTGTCGTAATGGCTTCCCCAGGTAAGCTCCTGAGCGGTCCACTTGGCAGACTCGCAAATGCTGGTGTGGTTGCCCACAGTGCCTGTGCCGTAGGCGGTGAGAAAGAAGTCCTTGATGATCTTGCCGTCGCTGCCCTTCATTCGGCCATAGTGGAACATGAACTTTTCAGGGTGTCCCTCGTCGCGCAGGGTCTTTAGCCCCTTGACCTTGCGCCCGGCTATCTCGCCTCCATTGATGAGTAGGTCCAGCGCATCGTCCCACGATATCTTCTGCCACTTTCCCTCTCCTCGCTTACCAATTCGTTTGAGGGGGTAAAGAAGTCGATCAGGGTTGTAAATGACATTGACCCCTGCTTGGCCGCGGGCGCAAAGCTTGCCGTTAGTGCGAGGAAGCTTCGGATTACCCTCGATTTTGACGAGACGCCCATCCTCTATATACCCGATGATCCCATCTCGTGTAACACACTGCCAGCACGCCGAGGGAATGGCCTTACGCTCTTTGCCCGTCTGGGGCGAAAAGTCCCTGCCGCTTTCAGCAAATTTGATGCTGCCCGCCAGGGTTGTTCCTATACCCAGCCCGGCAGCGGCGAGCCCTGAACTGGCCGTGCCGAGCTTTATAAAATCACGTCGTGTTATATTTGACATTATTTTTTCCCTTTCAATATAAATTGACCAATTAGCTCAATGGCAGGGCCTGTCCGCCCATCACGATGACATAACGCATAGCCAGAGTTCCGACCAAAACCAGAACCGCAGCAACCACTTGAACATTTCGGCTTGTCCGCTGCCGCGCCAAAACCATCAACGGCAGGACCAAACCAGCAATAAGGTAAACTCCGATAAACAGAAAACCGTAGCCGCCCGACAAAATGACCTCGGCTACTGCTGCTTTCTCACCACTGCTCCACGCAAGCGTCAGGACCTCCGTCAGGGCCAGCACTAAATCTACACCGACCACAACAGCAAGAACCTTGGAGAGTACACGAGTTTGGTCAGCGTCGGCCGAACCCGATAGAAGCAGCACCACCGCAAGACCAGATGCTATCGCGGAGACCAGGAATATTACAGGTATCAGTGCCGAGTGCCATAGTATATACCCGTGCATCTGGTAGAGGAGCATACCGGAGTAGAACCCCACCGCCAGGGCGAACACAAAACCCAGATAGGCTAATGGCCGTACCATTCCAGCCTTACCTATCACGTGCAAAAATGCGTAGAGTACAGCGATCGCCAGGAAGATGTTAATTACCCACACTCCCCAGGAAGCGACACTGGAGGGGTTGAAGTAGAAAAACATGTTCAAAAACCGTAGAGGCTTGCCCAGCTCGATAACCAAGCACAGCAAACCCGGCATAAGCAAAAGTGGGGCAGCGATGGCGGCGGTTTTTTCGATTCTTGCATACTTTTCGCCACCAAAAAGCCTCAAGCCGGCCGCAGTCAGAAAGGCACCAGCCCCCAGACCACTTAAAAAGAAGTAGATCACTATTAGAACACCCATTGCTTCGTGGTGCTCGACATTGTAAACGATTACTTGTTCCATTTTAGATCTCCTTTCTAATGCGCCCTGCCACACCTGTGTCAGAGGCGATGTAAAAGACGCGAGGTTTAGTTCCGAGTTCCGGTTTGAGCACTTGGATGGGCTCTCTGGCAACCAGCTTTGCAACTTCACTCGTCGGGTCGTTCAGGTCGCCAAAGATACGTGCTTTGCCCTGACATGTGTTGACGCACGCAGGAACCACGCCCTGGTCCACACGATGCTCACAGAACGTGCACTTATTAACAACCCCTTTGTCCGGTTGGAGGAAGCGTGCATCATACGGACACGCAACCATGCAGAGTTTGCAGCCAATGCATCGCTCTTCGTGAATCAGGATGATTCCATCTTCCCGCTTGTAGGTCGCCTTGGTCGGGCACGCTGCCACGCAAGCAGGCTCTTCACAGTGGTTACAAAGACGCGGGAGGAAATGCCGCTGCGTATTTGGAAACTTTCCTCGTTCCACCTGCTTGACCCAAGACCGCCACACGCCTAAGGGCACATTGTTTTCGCTTTTGCATGCTACCGAGCAAGCGTGGCAACCGACACATCTTCGCAAATCAATCACCATGGCGTAGCGTCTCTGCTTGTTAGCAGTTTCACTACTTGCCAGGACTTTGCCTGCGCCGGCCCAGGCAGCCATCGCGCCCAAGACGCCAACTTTGAGCACTTCACGCCGCCTATGGGGACGCTCGTGCTCGGCGCTACACTGTCCAACATTATTTTTCTCTCGTTTTTTCATTTCCGTTACCTTTCTATAAAACGTTTACTTTACAACCGACTTATTCTCAATTTCCAATCTACAAGCTATATGCCTTTGCAGAAGACTTAGAAATCTATTTTTGAGACGAAATGCAGTAACCATGGAACCAGAAACACTGGCCTTACCGGCAAAGAACGCGGCGTCTGCAACCAGCGACCCACAGCAGAATCAGCTGCTCCCACTATACAACTGAGGTGAACATCCAGATTCGGATGCCTGTCACGCACATACTCAAGTACTGCCAAATTTGCTACTATCACAGCATCGGCGCCAACTTCATCGGCATTATCAACAGTACGAAAACATTCTTTGAGTTGATGATCCGTTGGATAGGTGTTTACTGTCACATGGACTCTGGTGGTGCGTTGATGGGCATAATCCACTGCCTCAACGGCTTCGGTAAGGGAAAAGTTCAAGCCAGGCAGATTTCGCAGGTTCGTTGGCGACTTAAATCCAATATACACTGAATCAGCACCGGCATCTACCGCTGCAATTAAAGACAGCAGGTTACCAGCAGGCGCATTCAGTTGAATTTTATTTCTGCTACGCATGTGATTGTCCACCTATGGGAAGGGTAAATGAAAAGATTGTCGATGCTCGCCATAGAAACTCGAAGCTCGTGTTATCTTTTTACAAAGTCATGGTCCAAAGCCGGATGCGTGAATTTTATCTTTAGTATCCGGTTTCCAGACTCCAGTTTCTGCCGCAAGGCG
>JADFJC010000155.1 GCA_022566315.1 Planctomycetota bacterium | reverse complement strand
TTTGAACATACATGCCTTCGTACAATGTACGGGCCATTGAGGCTACTATACGATCTCCCAAGTAGACGAAAGAAATCCCGTCCGCCAAAACTTCCTCTGAAAGTCAAGCAGACAGCTGAGGTTGATTGGACATATATAGATGTTGAGCAAGAGAGATATCCCTTTCTCATACTGTTTCCACAGCTGTCTATGCCAAATATGCTCACAGATGAGACAGTATGTCACGGTGCTAAAGCAAAGACATTCTGGATTCGCGGAGCATCTCCCAGTTATGTTTTCAAAGATTTTCGTCAACAACTAACCATTCAACTTAATGTGCATGCCATAATGCCTGAGGCAAAAGCTGAGGTCGATAGGTTTTGTCAAATGCTAGCTAAAATTGCTTATTCCTTTGCAATTGGCGAATTAGGTATAGAAGCATTTACGCCATTTATGATTCCTCATATATTGCACAAGGAGCAAGGTGATACAGATAACTATATTGGCTGCTGGCCTGAGACGGAAAAAGCAACAAAGAATCTGCATGAGATTTATATAGTAGAAATGGATGACAAAAACCTTGTGGTAGTTCGAATTAGATTACTCGCAAAGCTGGAAACCCCCACATACATTGTCGTAACGGGTAAATATAAAACTTAAAATGCTAACCAGCCCCTTCAGTAAGACACCGCTGACGCGTCGCTCCTGAGGGGCAACGTTAGAAGTTTCGTAATTGAACCCTCAAGAGATGAGAACGGTCTTTTGAGGGTTTCTTTCTTTGAAAATGTTTGTGTGGTATGAACGTTCTGTCCGAACCGTATGACATCCTCTTTGTCTTCTTTCTGCACTGAGAGCTATAGACCTCCTAATAGACAAGCAGGAACTCATTAGAAATAAAGTATTGAAAGCAAATGGTTTATGTGGAAGTGACACCATAAAATCAGGTAGGGTGCGATGAATCGCACCAATTATGGGAGCGAAAAACCAGGAGGGGAAAAGTGGTCATGAGCATTTTCTGCCTCGGCCGCGAGGTTGCAGAGTCGGAGGGGACAGCCTAAGGATTGACGCATCTGTCTGGAGAATCCTATGCGAGATACGAACCTGCAATTAGTGCGGAGTCTCGGAAATTTTTCTTGTATTATCTTCTAATAAACAAACCGGTTATTGCACTTGCAATACTTGCTGCTGCCACAACGGGGAAAACCAGAGCGGTATTATCATTAAAATTCTCAATTATACCGCCGATCAGTGGCCCGACGAGTCCGGCGAATAAATAAGCAAAAAAATCCAGAATACCGACCCCGGTTCCAGCCCGCTTGTTGCCAAGTAAATCAGGTGCCAGCGCCCAGAAAGATGATTGTGAGCCGTAAGCAAAAAAACCGCACGTAAAAAGCATCACAATGCCTGCCCAGTGTCCTCTTGGCAGAGCGTACATTATCATTGACGCCACTGCCGCTAAGGTCATAAACAGTGTAATTACCTTCCATCTCACAGAATTAAAAACCTTATCTGATACCCATCCACCGGTTACAGCTCCAAATGCCATACCAATTGGAAGTGCAACGGTTATCCATACCGACCCCGATTCCTTCCAGTTTTCTCCGAGAAAGTACACAGGCACCCATATCAACAAACCGTAACGCGCAGCGCTTTGAAAGCCGATACCGACACAAGCGACCATAAAACGCCAGTTCTTCAATGCCGTCATATAGCGGCTCAGTGACGATTCTTTCTCGTCAACCTGGTTTGTTCTCTTCTCTGTCTCCGCCGTCTCTTCAGGCGCTTCAAAGCCGAGGTCTTCGGGCCGATTACGAACAATAAGATAATAAGCCACACCACCTGCCAACAAAAGCAATACCGGCAAACGAAAAATCCAGCGCCAGTCAAGGTCGAATGTCTTTAGAATTATAATTGGAGTAACGAAAGCAAGAACCGAAGACATGCCTGCTGCGAACAGATAAAATCCAAAAGCTATGCCCCGCTCGCGATGGCCAAACCAGTTCGATAATACCCTGCTGCCCGGTGCCCACCCCATCGATTGGGCAAAGCCGTTGCCTATCCATGGTATAAAAAGACTCCATAAACCCGTGCCGAAGCTGACTATCCAGTTCAGACCGCATGACAGAATCGCACCAAGGCTCATCATGACCCTGCCGCCGAATTTGTCACCGAGGTTGCCGTTCACAGCTTGTCCAATCGCATAGGCCCAAAGCATCGCCGTGCCAAAATATCCCAATGTCCTGTAGCTTAGCCCGAAATCTTCACGAATACCTTCTATCGCAAAGCCGAACGTCTGTCTGCCCGTATAATAAAACAGGTAACAAAACATCGTCGCAAACAGCATGCGCCGTTTGGCTCGATTAAAAGAAGCACTTTCAACGCTTACATCTGCCATAATTCTTAAATTCTCAATTCATCACATTGTTATAATGGGCCTTATGGCTTCTCTTTTCTCCAGCGCCTTTAATGCCGCCGTTACACCTTCTACGGTTAATGGAAATTCGGGACCGGCTAATTCCCCGAAAGGATACTTATTTAGGCTCACTTTTACAATATCCAATGCCAGACCAAGGTCGGCAGCGTCGTAATTGTGCAGCCCGACCAGAGTCAGACACTTAACGATTACATCATGTGAATCGATAGTAAACTCATCATTTGGATAGACCGCTCCCTGAATCAGATACCGCCCGCCAGTACCGAGCATCTTGACACCCAATTGTATAACTTTTGCGAAACCCGCCACCTCAACAACAACATCCGCGCCGAAGCCATCTGTAAGTTTTTTTACTTTTTCTACTAAATCTTCACTGCTGAACTTTTGTGCATTAAGACAGTGCTCTGCGCCGAATTCTTTAGCTTTCTGCAGTCTCTCTTCAAGTATGTCTATCATAATCACTTGCTTGGCCCCCATCTCTTTGGCAAAAACCCCGGCGTATAGACCGAGCATTCCCGCCCCCTGAATCACGATGTTATCGCCGAATCCGACACCAATCCTTTTTAAACCGCCCGCCACTGTAGCCGCCGCACACATCAAAGGTGACGCTACTTTATCTGAAAGCTCCTCAGGCAGCTTAAATACACCTGTGCCGGGTTTGATATAAACGTATTGGCCGAATGTACCTGTAAAATATGGCGGCACATCACTTTTAACATGGCCGTATTTGAAAAGCTTAAGGCACTTCTGTGGCAGTCCTCGAATTTTGCAGAAGTAACAAACGCCGCAACTGGACATAATCGTCCATGTTATGCGGTCGCCCACAGATATGGGTTTACCCGCGGTGTCTCTATCAACGTCAGAGCCTAATCTATCTATTGTCCCAACAGCTTCATGCCCAAGGACAGAAGGCGTTGGAAAAGGTCTGCGACCCTTCCAGGTATGCATGTCAGAGCCGCATACAGTCGCCAAACTGATTTTCACCAAAATCGCTCCAGGCTCCAACTTATCCGGAACCGGAAATTCACGCAGTTCCAATGGCTTTCCAACGCCCATAAAAAATATTACCTTACCCATCTGTGGTGACATTTACCTACTCCATAAACACCAAAAACTGTACTTCCGACGTTACTAATGCGGCACCTTGCAACCGAAGGCCTGGGATGGACAGCATTTTACACCACCGTCCAAATATAATCCACTGCCCATTTCAGCAATTATCTCCCGGGTAGCGGCCAAAGGTCGCAGATGTCGGATTCAAAGACTCGGCCAATGTTTCCTATGCCGAAGCAGTCAGCGTTACTTATTTTGCCGGGGTAAATGACGTAGTTCCTTGTTAGGCCTTTGCTTCTGAAGCGCTCATTTAAACCTTCTCATCCATTCCGGCCATTCCTCCGGCTGCATGCCCCCGAATGTGGTGTACAAGCCTGCCGTGTTGAACTGGCGATGCCACTTCAACGTCCACAATTCCTTGAGTCCAACTTTTCGGACAGACCAGTCCAGAAAAAGAATGTTTATTGACCCGTTGTGGCGACTGGTGCAGAAATGGTTCATTTCACCAGAGGGATTGGTACCTCCGCTTACTCGCGGCTGACCATCGAACAGCGGGGGCGGGTCGCTATCTAATGGTGAACCATCAACGTAGGTGCAATCTGCAAACATCGGTATCCTACCTGCGGTTTTAACATCGGGACTCTGCCAGTATTGGTCCCATCGCCCTCTTGAGAGCCCTCGACCACCAGTGTACTCACTTATCCCATAGCTGCCGACATCGCCTCTTCGTCGCCCCCATGAGGCACCCGTCTGATAGACGCCCCATGCCCTATTCGGATGCCGTGCTCCCGTCGGGTTTCCGAACCAATCAGTCCCAGGTGTTGTGGCCATCGGGCAGAAGTAGAGGTCATTACTGTCGCCGACATACGGGCGCACTGCTGACATCCACATAAGAGCTTGAACGGAGGAAGCACTGTAAGGGCCGGTGGGGAAATAACCATCGTTATCATTTGTGTACATCCGAAAGACAAGGCCCCATTGTTTCAGGTTCGACTGACAGGCCACCGCCTTTGCCTGTTTCCTGACCCGCTGCAGCGAGGGCATCAGTATCGCCATCAACAACGCAATAATGGCAATTACCACTAAAAGCTCTATTAATGTAAACCCCGTTAGAAATCTTCCAATTCCCCGATTGGGGATTTTTATTTCTAACGGGGTAAAACCATTTCTTCTTCGCATAACTTTTGACCATCTCTTTCGAAGAGAGATAATGAGTTTCGCTGGTATATTTGTCTGCCATGATTATAACACAATCAATCGTGGTAAGGCAAGCTGCAGGCTGAACTTTAAGTCATGGATTCTGACACCATCAAGACGAGTTCGCCATGTAAATGGCCTGCGAGGCGATTTAAATTGAATCCTGATGGATACTCTGTGAGATTCTACAAATAGAAATGTGGTTGTATTGTTGGCAGACCTAAGTTTTGTTTATTTCTTTTTGGGTTTTCGCTTTTTGGGTGGGAGGGGTAGTTAGCATTGCCCTTAAGACTTCGTCTGGATTAATGTGCACATCTTCCTTATTCCATTTTTTATTCATCATTATTTTCTCGCGGAAACTCAAATCTATTAGTTTTTGGGACTTCAATTATGAATGTGGTTAGCTCAGCATATTTAGCCAATTTGTCAGTGTCATAAGTATGAAAGTAATCAACCTCAACTCTTTGTGCTGTAGCCAAATGGATAGCATCGGCAGGCTTTAATCCCCAACCCCTTTTTATGGCTTGTCGCATCAATGTTTTAGCGTCCCAAATTATAAATGGGTCAACTTCTATTAAATTGATTGGCGATGGAGGTTGCCACAACTTATTAATCTTATCTTCAATTGCATCGTCTAAAATAGCATCTTTTTTTTCAGATTCCGCAAAAGCAACCTCTGTAATACTTAAATAAGAAGTAAAGATTTTAAGGTTGCCAGCATCGCAGTCATCTAAAAGGGATGTAATAACTGGTAGCCTGTCTTTATTAGCATTAATAGCTGAAAGAAAGATGCAAGCATCCCAATATAAAGGTATTGCAGTACTTGTTTTTTTAGGCATCCCTTGCCCTTCGTATTATTTCTTCAGGTAATGTGTCACCTAAAAATCCTGGAGCTGCGCCAATAGCTTGACGATAATCGCCAAGTCTGCCTTCATGGATTATTTTTATGTCTTTAACACGACGAACAGTTGTGGCATACCCGCTTTCAGGATCTCTTCGTACATAACCTTCTACCATTGCTACTTTACCCCAAGCTTCTCGCATAATAGCTTCACTTCCCGGTAAAAGATAACAGGAAATTGCCCTATCATCTATCATATCATAAAGTGTGAACCTTAGTTGCCCACGATTCGACATACTTTGAATCCGACCACGAACAGCGCCTAAAGAACCCTCTGTCAATCTGGCTATAGGTATATGTTCTAAAACTGTAGGGGATGCAAAAATCTCAACATCGGCTTCGTTCGTTTCAAAGCGAACTGATTTGACTCTCCCGTTAATGATAGAGGCTAATTTTTTTGCCGCCTTTTGTACCGGCTTTGAATAGTTTAATGGGCTTTCTTTTTGAATAGCTTGCCCTACATCTAAATAAGCATCAACTACTCGCTCAATTGCTTGGGCGTCGCTTTCTTCTTCGCCAATTCCTTTGACTGTAGCGATAGCGCTTCCAGCTTCTAAGTTTTCTATAAACCATTCAATCGAAGATTCTTTGGCAACATCATCGTGTAAGCTGCTGACTAAATTGAAGAATTGTTGTATCGCTTTAGAAAAATCTTCCAACGAAACATCACCATTCAAAGCAAGAGTTAAAGTATCTTTAGCCATTTCTACCACCTCACTCTTTCTTACGCTACACTTGATGATTTCCGGTATAATAACCTTTTACCCTCAACTCCATTCAATAGCATATAAGCCAATACTCCATCATTATGCTTTCTCATATTATACCGAAAATCAAACTCAAGTAAATACATATGTAAATATTTTTCACTTACGTGGTGGAAGGCTCCATCGATACCACGCTTTAATCAACTCAAATAGCCATCAGTGTTATTTGTGTGTACTGCACCTCGTACGTATTCTTTTCTACTATGATTTATAACAAAATGTTTGTTAAATTGCTTACTCAAATCTTTATAGGACTTGAAATCATCTATCATTATAATATGCTTTTATCGACATTTTCTTTGATGATACTTTTGTTGTTTTTGGCCATTAGTCTTATTATCAGCTTACTTCTCACCACCACCGCACCCAAGCCGACCAGTGAGAGCGGGCAAGGCATACATTTCTGCTCACCAGAACGCCCATCAGGGATTATCCACGACGGGTGGCAGCCATTGAGCTTGTGCCCAAGGTACGTAGCCTGCCCGGAACTTGTGCCCAAGGTGCGAAGTCGAATGGATCCGTGGTTAAATATTATTGAATTCTCTGAGTCCTCTGTGTGCTCTGCGGCTAAAAAATCCGTGAAATCCGTGAAACTGTGCCCAAGGTATCCGTGGTTTAAGATAGGTAATATTTTCCGTCACTTTTCAACCAAAAGCGATGATACCTTCGAGCAAAAATCATATTTTTCAAATATTTTTTAACTGTTTTGCCGGCATCGAGTTACAAGAATCACGAACCGATATTCGAGGACCTTTTTCGCATCAAACGTGCAGGTAGCTCTAATTATAGAGGCACTACTTTTTCGCCTCCAGCCAAAAGCAGCCAAATACTTAATAGTAAATAGTAAATAGTAAATAGTAAATCAGGGGGAATTACCAATCATGAGCATCGAGTTTCCAACTTTAGCTCACTTTAGGCACTTTAGCTCACTCTTCACTCTCTCCCCCCTCTACATCTGTAGAGATGCCTCTACAAATCAGCTACTTTTTATGCAAAACAAACCCAATCTTGTCCGCCGTAGGCGGATTGCAAACTCAGTATGTACAAGGAATTATGAAATTTTTATCCCGCTGGCGGGGCAAAAAAACAAACCCAATACAAACCCAAACAAACCCAATCTCCAAAGAGCCAAAATGAATGTAAACTTATATGTTATAGAGGATTACAGAAAAAAAGATGATTTCGCAGTCCGAA
>JADFJC010000154.1 GCA_022566315.1 Planctomycetota bacterium | reverse complement strand
AGCAGATTAAAGCCTCGCCAGCGAGGCAGAACCGTCTGCGCCACGGACTTGCCTGCCTTTTTCTTCTTCGGCTGTCCTGCATACGTCGGCAGTGCCGCAACAGCCGCTCCGGCAGCCATTATTTTCAGAAAATCCCGTCGATTATTGTCCATAAGACTTGCCTCACCTGAAAAAACTCCCCACAGCTTAAAATTTGAACGTTGACTGTTTGATGAAAATAGTAAATAGTAAGCGGAAAATAATCAACAGAAAATAATAGAAAATGGCTTTACCCACAGTAGCAATAATTGGTCGGCCTAATGTCGGCAAGAGCAGTCTCTTGAATGCGTTGGCAGGTTCGATGATAAGTATCGTCGAGCCGACCGCCGGCGTTACGAGAGACCGCGTCAGCACTTTCATCGGAAGAGACGACCATTATTTTGAGCTTGTCGATACCGGCGGATACGGAATAGTCGATAGCGACCAGCTAAGCGAGCATATCGAACACCAAATCCTCCAGGCGATAGAATCGGCGCAGCTCGTCCTGTTTATGGTCGATATTCGCGATGGCCTGGTGCCGTTAGATAAAACAATAGCCCGGCTTCTGCGCAAGAACGACCTCGACATCATCGGCGTTGCCAACAAGGCCGACACCGCCAGGATGTTCCCTGCCGCCGGTGAGTTTTCCAAATTAGGTTTCGGCGAATTCCTGTGCGTCTCAGTACAGAACAATCTAAATAAAGCGGTACTGCTCGATAAAATCTTCGACAAACTCGCAACTCTGGGGCCGGGCAGGCCGGCAGAGCCGATTATGAAAGTAGCTATCGTCGGCAAGCGAAACGCCGGCAAGAGCACGCTTGTAAACGCTATGGTCGGCTCCGAGCGGGTAATCGTCAGCGAGACGCCGGGTACTACCAGAGACGCTGTCGATGTACGGTTCGAAAAAGACGGCAAGACCATCACCGTCATCGACACGGCAGGGGTAAGAAAGAAAAACAAAATAGCCGACAGTATTGAGTTCTACAGCTACGTTCGTGTAACGCGGTCTATTCGGCGTGCCGACGTTGTGATGTTTATGATTGATGCTGCCGTGCCGGTCTCGCAGGTCGATAAGAAATTAGCAAAGTTCATCGCTGAAGAATATAAGAGCTGCATAATAGTTATCAATAAATGGGACCTGGCCAAAGATTCGGCTGCCACCGATGACTACGAGCAGTATTTGACGAAACTGCTGCCGGGCTTAAGATATGCACCGATAGCCTTTACCACTGCAACCGAAGCAAAGAACGTCCAGAGCGTTCTGGATTTGGCGGCGGAAATCTTCAAGCAAACCACAACGTGGATACCCACCCCAAAACTAAACAAGGCCTTTGAAATTATAAAACAAGAAAAAATCGGCACGGCTAAAGGTAAAAAAAAGGGTTGGCTAAAAATTTATTATGTTACTCAAATCGCTGTCAATCCGGTTACGATACTTATGTTCGTAAACAGGCCGGAACTGTTCGAAGAAAACTATCGCAGATTTATCATAAACCGCCTGAGAACTATACTGCCGATAGAGGAAGTGCCGATAAAACTACTGGCACGACCGCACAGAAAACACTGATTACTGTTGTATTGAAGGAATCTGTCAAATGAATTCTCTGCTTGTTGCTGGAGTTGCGGTTCTTCTATTGCTTTTGGGATACATCTTTTACAGCCGCAAAGTTGAACAATGGATAGGGCTTGACGATAATCAGATTACACCTGCGGTCGAATTCAATGATGGTGTTGACTACGTCCCGGCCAAACACTGGACCATTCTGTTTGGTCATCATTTTGCCTCTATTGCAGGGGCCGCGCCTATAATAGGCCCCGTAATAGCTTGTCTGTTTTGGGGCTGGCTTCCGGCGCTTATCTGGATTGTAGTCGGTGGAATCCTGTTCGGGGCCGTTCACGATTTCGTAGCACTGGTTATGTCACTGAGACACCAGGGCAAATCGATTACGACGGTTACAGAGTCCGTGATGGGAAAGACGGCAAAGGTGCTTTTCGGGGCATTCGCTCTTTTAGCCCTCATTTTAGTAGTAGCGGTGTTCGCGGCGGTTGCGGGAAAGACTCTGGCGAGCACGCCTCAGGTTGTAATTCCAACGTTCGGGCTTATCCTTGTAGCTCTGGTTGTCGGATTTTTGATGTATCGGGCCCAACTGCCGGTGCTGTTGTGTTCGTTGATAGGAGTTGTGCTGCTCTTTGGTCTGATTGTCGCGGGATACTATCTTCCGATTAGTTTGCCCGTGGCAAATCCTACAAGATGGTGGACTGTGATACTTCTGATATATGGAATGATTGCATCGGTTACGCCTGTAACTATGCTGCTTCAGCCGCGGGACCATCTTGCCGGTGCAGTGCTGTATCTCGGTATGTTCTTCGGATTTTTCGGCCTTATTCTTACCCGCCCGGAGATGAAGGCGCCGGCCTATATCTCTTTTGTAACGACCAAAGGATGGATGTGGCCTATGCTGTTAGTTACGGTTGCGTGCGGCGCCCTGTCGGGATTCCACAGCCTGGTTGCGAGCGGTACGACCTCGAAACAAGTTCGGCGAATGAGTGATGCTCGGGTTATCGGCTACGGTGCTATGATTCTCGAAAGTGCGTTAGCCGTTCTTGCGGTTATAGCGGTGACAGCAGGGTTGTACTGGAAGAGCGCACCGGAGGGTTTAGAAGGATTTGTATTTCAGGACGTTTTCGAAAAGGGAGGCTGGATTAAGGCATTTGGTACCGGATACGGACGGCTTACAAGCGTGTTTTTCGGAGTCGGCGGACTGGGCGCACTTGTAGGCATAACAATGCTCAAGACTTTCATAATGACCACCCTTGATACGGCGATGAGGATTACGCGCTATCTGTGCAATGAGCTTCTTGGAGAAACGCTGGGTATCGGCCCTATGAAGAATAAATATGTTGCCGTGGCGTTTGTCGGTGTTTCTTCAGGTTGGCTTGCCTTGGGTAACTGGAAGGCAATCTGGCCGGTGTTTGGCGCGGCCAACCAGCTCGTTGCAAGCCTTGTACTTATTGTTGCAAGTGTGTACCTGCTGATGCGCAAACGCAACTTTCTATTCACCGCGATACCGGCCGGCATAATTCTTGTAACGACAATTGCCGCGCTGGGATACCAGGCATACGATTTCGCCACGGCCGAGCAACCTAACAGGCCGCTGGCAGTGGTATCAGTGATACTGATATTCCTTGCGATATTCCTCGTGTACACGGCATTGGCTGTTGTTGCAAGGGTAAGGAAAAACAGCACTTGGCAAGAAGCAGCGAACAATTAGTCCGCATTGCAAAAACAGACGATTTTTTTCGCCTAAGAAAATTGGCTTCTCGTTATAATAAGCAGTGGGATTTTTGCATTAGCGTTATGGATGACCATCGAGGCTTTGATAGCTTTTTTCAATCCACTCCGGTCGGCGGAGTCGGGGCGGAAGTGAGACGTATCAGTTTAAATCGTGCTTCTGCCGGTTTCTGCGGATTGTTTAGCTTAATTTCATTTCTGCGGACGAATTCTTCGGGTAAATTGTAAACCACCTCTCTCCGCTGCTCCTCCTCCGGTCCTTTTCTTGCGTCATTGTCAAGAATATACAGAGTCATCTGGAACGGTTGGTTCTCATAAGCAAGCTTGGCTTCCTCAGTAGCTAATATAGTAAAAGGGCGGACCACTTCGTTATAATTGACCTCCACTTTGTATATACCCTGGAGGTTCGCACTAAGTGTGAATCCGAGCTTGGCTTCTGCTATAAGATATTCGCTTAACGAATCCGCCTCAGGCGGCATTTTGATTTCCACCGGTGCGGAGGCCTGCCTTGTCTGACCTTCTGCCAATACGACAAACGGAGTTTTTTCAACGACCGAGAGCCTTGCCTGCTCGATATCACGGGGCGTCAACTGGACTCGCGCTTTCAGCCTGCTATCGGCGGGCACAAACATATCAACTTTCGACGGCTCAATGCTCGCAACCTCCAAAAGAGTTCCATTTTCATCGAAACATTCGATATCCAACTCTGTTTTAACAAGCTCAACAACATTGACGTCAATCATCTTCGGCTCGCAGGCTTCGACCATAAGGCCGCTAAATTCTTTTATCTTGTCACTCCTTTTAACGAAATCCAGAACGTTTAGTATGTGTTGGCCGGCAGTAGTCATCCCTTCTCGCTCAGGGCTCAAAGAGAAATCAGGCACAAGTGAGCCGTCATTCAATCTTCGACTTACCTTGGTGATTTTGGAGGCCGGACCTTTGAGCTTAATATTGTCAATCCTAATCCACGGTTTGCCTTTGAAGCTTACCCAGAGATTAGGACTGGATTTGGCTACAATCCGAGCATTGGAGACAGAGTGCGGTTCATCCAGCGCCAGGTCCGCCCAGACCCAAATCAGGATCGTCAAAAATATCACTACTGTTATCTTGCCGTATTTTATCTTTCCTAACATCATATTTGGTATCGTGTATCCGGTGCCTGCACAGATTACACAGGCACAGGTGCTGTTCAATTCACGAAATCACGTTTGCAAGATGCTTTCTCAACGCAGATTCGTCTATATTGCGCGTGATTTTGCCGTCTTTAGCGAGTGAAACGACGCCGGTTTCCTCACTCACAACTAAGCAGGTGGCATCCGAACCCGTTGTTATGCCTATGGCCGCCCTGTGACGCGAACCGAGTTCAACGCCCTCGATACTGCCGACCTCAGCCAAAGGCAACTGCACACTGGCGGCAACTACTCTGTCGCCTCGTATTATAACAGCCATATCGTGAAGGGCTGTGCCGGGGTGGAATATGGTCCTGAGCAGGTCTGCCGTTACCTTGGCATCGATGCGAATGCCGGTTTCTATAAATTCGCCCAACGCCACCTGTTTTTCTATAACAATAATAGCTCCGATGCGGGCGGCCGAAAGTACAGTTACAGCGGTAACTAATTCTTCTACGGTTCTTGAGAGCTGGTGTAACGGGCCTGCCCAGAAGCGAGGCTGGCCAAGGCGTATAAGCACTCTTCGAATCTCCGGCTGAAAGGCGGCAACGGCAATAATCAAAACGCCAATCAAAAAGCCCTTGTAAAGATGTCGAAGCCGAGGGAAGTCAAGCTGTTCAACAACCAGGTTCAAGATAAGAACGCCGGCAACGAGAATGAATATCACGCCGCGGAATAATCGCTCTCCGCGAGTGCCTTCGAGGAAGTCCACAATCCAGTAAACCACCAGGCCGATAAGAATCAGCTCGATGCTAACTTCCCACCAACTATTGTTATTGGCCACGCGGCGGAAATAATCAATGAGCATTTCCATTTTACAACACTTATAATAGCAAACAACCACGTTCTAAGGACGGGTAAAGAAATTAGGCCTTGACCGCCGGCAGGCAGGGACAGTCAAGAATGGAAGATAATTTATTTACAAGTCCTAATTACCAGACAACCGTTTTTCAGTCAGACTGTGTTTCTATTGTCCGAGCAGCACAAAAACACACCTGACCTTTTACTTAATTATAGCTGCCGCCGAGATTGTTGTCAACCATCTCAGAAATTTCCTCGATTCTATTAGCAGAATATTTGGCATTTGTAGGGCCTCTAATAATTGACTATTTGCTGTTTACTATTTATTATTAACCGAGATTTCTCGTTTTTACAATAGCCAATATCGGGGACCCCGACCCATCGGGAGTCAATATTCACTTGTGCCTGCGCAACCGCAGGTGCGGGCAATAAGAAATTCAAGAGGGCAATCTATGAAACGTAGTAGAATCAGCAGAGTCATGCAGATATTAACAACATTGCAGGTGGGAAAAAGCTATGCCGTCAGCGATTTGTCGAAAATGTTCGGAACGAGCCGGCGGACAATCTTTCGCGATTTGAAAGAGCTTCAGGCTATCGGCGTGCCGTACCGCTACGACGCCAGGACCGGCGGCTATATGATAGAGCCTGATTTTTTTCTGCCGCCGATAGATTTGAGTCTGCAGGAGGCGATGAGTCTGCTTCTACTGGCCCACAAGGCAAGAGACCAGATACAGTTGCCGTTCAAAAACTCAGCTCTTTTGGCCGCTCTTAAAATCGAGAACAATCTTCCCGCCAAAATCAGGAAATATTGCAATAAAGCGCTGAAAAATATCTCAACCAGGGCCGGCGCACAGGCACCGGTCACGCATTCTGCAGGCCTTGACAAAACCTTCGCACAGTTACAGCAAGCTATCGTAAAGAAACGCAAAGTGGACCTCCGTTACCATTCGTTTTTCGAGAAGACAATTATTGACGTTGAGCTGTGTCCCTATCATCTGCTCTATAACAACAGGGCGTGGTATGTGCTGGGCCGTTCCAGTCTGCACAAAAGCGTTCGCACTTTCAAGCTTAACCGCATCAGGGAGCTAACAACTACGGAGAAATGCTTCGTGGACGGCGAAAATTTCGATGTGTACGATTATCTCGGCAGGGCATGGTCAATGATACCGGAAGGCAGAATCTACAATATCAAGCTGCGGTTCCTGCCAAAAGTTGCAAATAATGTCGCAGAGGTACAATGGCACAGCACACAAAAAGTTGTTCGCAACAGTGACGGCTCAGCCACAGTAGAATTTCGCGTGGACGGCATCGGGGAAATCACCTGGTGGATACTCGGCTACGGCGACCAGGTCAAGGTGCTCGCGCCAGAAGCGCTCCGCAAAAAGGTCCTCGAAGTCGCAAAAAATATGGTCAAACTTAACGAATAAGCAGTAACGGATATGCACCCTTGCAATTGATATTGGCCGTAATTTTCTTGTAAAATCGTCCGTGCAGGTGTAAAGTGGGGCAATTTAAGAGACGAAAAGTTAAAAGTGCCTAAAGTGACACGTAAGTGTCATCCTGAGGCGAAGCCGAAGGATCTGGTCAACGAAAAAGAGATTCTTCACTTCGCTGCGCTCAGAATGACAGCAAAGCTGTCACTTTAGCTCACTTTAGTTCACTTTAGGCACTTTTTATGCCAACGTAGCTCAACGGTAGAGCTCTGGTTTTGTAAACCAGGGGTTGTCGGTTCGAATCCGACCGTTGGCTTTCAATGCCTCGAGGACAAGCTGTCATTTCACTATTGGGCTTGTAGAGGATGCCCAGCGGTGCACAGCCGCTGTTCGGGGACATCAGGCAGAAGTCCAAAATAAAATGTCATTGCAAGGCCTGTCTTTTAGGCCGAAGCAATCTCAATACTGTTTAGACCCCAAACCTGTCCTGAGCAAGGTCGAAGGATTTATTTGGGGGGCAATTAAAAAACAAAACCTGGCACAGCAAGGGTTTTCTTCCCCCAAAATTTATTGGAGGTCGTTTTGTCGTCATCGGCACGCCTGCCCTGAGCTTGCCGAAGGGATACTGAAAGTCCGCCGAAGAAGTGCGGGATCCAATCTTCAACGCGGCAATCTACAAAATAATCAATTACCATTCACCAATTACCAAAAAGGGGCCTGCACTTGCATGCCTCTGCGTCAATGACGCTCGCACCTGCGGTTACGCGAGTGCAGGCAAAAAAGCACGGGGTACAGGCAGGTACAAGTGGTGCAGAATCGCTATGTCATTCCCGCCC
>JADFJC010000041.1 GCA_022566315.1 Planctomycetota bacterium | reverse complement strand
GGGTGGCGGCGGCTTCGGTGGCGGCGGCCTGGGTGGCGGTGGCTTCGGCGGCGGCCGCGGTGGCTTCGGTGGCGGCGGCCTGGGTGGCGGCGGCCTGGGTGGCGGCGGCTTCGGCGGCGGTGGCGGCGGTTTCGGCGGTGGCGGCCAAGGCGGCTTTGTCCAGGCACAGAGTTTGGTACAGCTTATTCAAGAGACCATCGATCCGGATAGCTGGTTTGAACTCAGTGACACGGGAGAGGGAACAATAACGCCTTATCCGCTTCAACAGCCAATGAAACTTGCCGTGATGCAGACCCATGAGGTTCATGTAGAAATCGAAAAACTGTTAGCAGCGCTGCGTAAATCGCTCGGAAATCAGGTTTCCATCGAGGCCATATTCTTAGTAGTAAGTGAGAATTACCTCAAAGATGTTGGGCTGGATGTAGATTTCTCGGTCAACCTTGGCGGCAAATGGGGTCAGCTTAGTTTTGAACAAGGCTCTGCAGCTTCTACCACCCCGGATCTGTCAACAAAGGTCGGGGGCAGCTTAGGTGGTATTGCAGCATCGGCCACGATTGGTGGAGGTTATGGTTCGATACTTGACGATTTGCAGGTTGCGTTCCTTCTGCGAGCGGTTCATGCTCATACGGACTCCAAGTCTTTGGTTGCTCCGAAAACTACGGTTTTGAGCGGAGAATCGTCGGCATTCTCTGTTCAAAGTACCGTTACGTATGCAATACCACCCAATACAGGAATCACAACGGGTACTGGTTTCGGAACCGGTATTACGCAACAACAAACACAACAAAATGTAGGCTTTATACCAGTGGGAAGTATGCTTAGTATTACTCCGACTATTTCTCACGATAAGAAATATGTATTGCTGAATATAGTAACTACTCTGACCGATTTGCTCAGGTTGAGAACGCATAAGGTTGATCAGGTCATAGCGTCAGACGGGACAATTACAACCGAGGAATTCGAAATAACTGTTCCTGAGACAGAAACATCGAGTGTCATGACTCGTGTGAGCATACCTGACGGCGGGACATTACTGTTAGGCGGCCAGAAGATAACAGCAGAGGTTGAAAAGGAAGCGGGTGTCCCGATATTGAGCAAGATACCTTTCATTGGCAGACTGTTTAGTAACCGCAGCATAATAAAGGACCATAAGATATTGCTGATATTAGTTAAACCGACCATCATGCTGCAGGAGGAGCGCGAAGCTGAGGCAATTGCCGCACTGGAGGGTGAATTATAACCTATCAAAGAACAGGGACAGGGGACAGACTTTGACTTCTGATTTCTGTCAATCTGATTTATAACGTTTTAGCTGGTGGAGTATCTTAAGATACTTATAGTTTAAGAAGTGATAAAAGGGAGTTTAGAAAAGAAAGAATGAAGCAGCAAATTTTGATAAGCGCATTGATATTGCTGTCCATAGCTGGTTTTGCAGGGGCAGTCAATTTACCCGGTTTAGGATTTTACGACTTATCGGAAGATGATTTCGCGGCCTATAAGCAAGGTGAACTGATTGTTCGTTTTGCAGACGTGGAGGCAGGTACTCAGCCGTCGGAAGGTCCGATGATAATAGGGCCATGGAGACCTCAGGCGATAAGAAGTGTGATTTCAGCTTTTATCGTTACCGGGACCACAGTAGCTAAAGAATATGATAACGTTGCGACTGGCTTAACTGTTGTAAAATTGCCCGATGGCATGACGGTTGCGGATGCCTTTATCCAATTCAATCTTTCGGCCAACGTCTTGTATGCCGAACCAAACTACAAATACAAGCTGCTTGTTGACCCTAATGACCCGATGTTCCCCGATATGTGGGAACTGAACAACACGGGTCAAACCGGTGGCACTGTCGATGCTGACATTGATGCACCCGAGGCCTGGGATATTCAGACCGGCGACCCTGAGATAATCATAGCAATTATCGACACAGGCATTGACTATAACCACCCTGACCTGGCAGACAACATGTGGGTGAACACCGAGGAGCTAAATGGCACGCCTAATGTTGACGACGACAACAACGGGTATATAGATGATATTTATGGTTATGATTTTGCCGGTGCCATCACAGCAGACCTGTCTGATGGTGACAGCGACCCTTGTGATAATTTCTTTCACGGCACTCACATAGCGGGGATTGTTGGCGCGGTTGGCAATAATGATGAGGGTGTTGTCGGCGTTTGCTGGAACGTCAAGCTGATGGCTCTGAAAATCTTCGCCGATGATTATATTATAGAGCCTGCGGTTTTTACGAGTGAAGCGGTTGAAGCTATCCAATATGCCATTGACAATGGTGCCAAGATTATAAACGCCTCGTGGGGAGGGGGCTCCTATTCGCAATCTCTTTATGACGCTATCGAAAGCGCAGGAGATGCAGGGCTGCTTTTCGTAGCTGCGGCAGGTAACGATTATGGCAACGACAATGATGTCAATCCTGTTTATCCTGCAAGCTATGACCTGGATAACATTATTTCCGTGATGTCAACGAACCACGATGACCAGATGTCGTTTTTCTCCAATTATGGAGTGACTTCAGTTGACGTGGGTGAGCCGGGTTCGGGCATCCTGAGTACCTCTCCGACGAATCAAACTTTTGCGATGCTCACTTTTGGCATATCTACGGATTATGCAACGTTAAGCGGGACATCAATGTCTGCTCCACATACATCAGGTGCATGTGCACTGATTTGGTCTCAGTACCCAACACTGGCACACAAAGCTGTAAAGGGCATTCTTCTAAAGACGGTTGACCCGGTATTGTCATCGCCCCGACTTAATCTGTCAGGTGGACGAGTTAATCTATACAGTGCATTAACGTTAATTCCCAGCGGAAAAGCAGGAAAAGTTCTCAACAGCAAAGACGACCCGAATGACTCTGCTAATCTTTACTCCAGCATCCAGGCCGCTATAGACGATGCAAATGACGGTGATGTACTTATTGCTGAAGCTGACGCTTTTTTCCTTGAGGTCATTGACTTTAAAGGCAAGGCGATAACGCTTCGCAGCGGCGATATCAGTGATCCGAACAACCCGAACATCAGTCCTGAAGACACAATTATTTTAGGCATATTGGATGATGGTTCTTCTGTAGTAACATTCCAAAGCGGTGAAGGACCTGAGACTGTTCTGAAGGGCTTTACTATCAGCTGGGGCAGTGCCGATTACGGAGGTGGCATCCGGTGCGACGGAGCATCACCGAGGATTACAGACTGTATTATCAGTAATAATTTCGCAAACTATTATGGTGGCGGCATCGATTGTTTTGACGGAACACCCTCCATCACAAACTGCACGATTATAGACAACCGAACCTCGTCAAACACCGGTATAGGCGGCGGAATTAACTGCGAGCAGTCGTCACCGACGATTTCCAACTGTCTTATCAGCAATAATTTCGCAGATAACGTCGGCGGCGGGATAGCGTGCTATTACGCGGACCCGATTATCATCAATTGTAAAATTGCGAACAATTCAGCAGTTTACCAGAGCGGCGGAATCGATTTGGAGCATTCATCGCCGACGATTACCAACTGTACTATTGTCGTTGACAACCCCAATGCTCCGAAAGATGGCGGTATCTTTGCCCTCCATGATTCTTCGCCGGTGATTACGAACTGTATTCTGTGGGGTAACGGTGACGACCTGTACAATTGTTCCGCAACGTACTCCAACATCGAGGATGATGACGACGGTATTGGCAACATTCATTTAGAGCCGCTCTTTGCGACAGGCCCGCTGGGTGATTACTATCTAAGACAAACTGCGGCCGGGCAACTAAGTGACAGTCCTTGTGTGGATGCCGGCGACCCAGGTACGGATATTAGTCTCCAGATAGATACATACACGACAAGGACGGACGGTGTTACCGATACAGGCGTCGTCGATATAGGTGCTCACTACACGGCTTTGCCGGCCAAGCACATTCGTTTGGATGTTATTGTGGTATTTGATAATGTGCCCGTTGTTGACCCGAACCTGACCAGCGATTATGTCGTTCCCGGCAGTGGTAACTATCGTCAGTACGAAGTGGTGCAGTTCAGAACATACCCTAAGGCGGGTTATCGAATCAAGGCCTGGACAGGAACCGACGACGATTCATCGACAGAGCCCAACAACACCTTTACCATAATTACTGACACTAGCGCCATCATTATAATTGAATTTGAACAAATTCCTCTTTATCAATTGCGTACCGAAGTTATCGGCGGCCACGGGGTAGTTTTGCCCTATCACAGGAGAGGTGAATATTATCCTGATGGCACAGTGGTAACAATTATCGCAGCACCCGACCGAACCTACATTGTTGACCGATGGGCCGGGACCGATGATGATATATCCTGGTCCAGTACAAATACGGTAACGATGGACTCCGATAAGGATATTACTGTCCTGTTCCGACAGCCAAAAAGTCTGCACGTGCCCGGACAATATCCGAACATCGGTTCGGCGATCAATGGTGCCTACGACCACGGCGACAAGATCATTGTATCGGCCGGCACTTATTTCGGCGGTTATGACTTTATGGGAAAGGCGATTACCATCGCCAGCGAACATCCCGATGACCCCTGCAGCGTTGCTAATACAATTATAGAAGTTTTTGGCGGGCCTGCCTTTATCTTCCAAAGTGGCGAAGGCCACGAATCCGTCGTTGACGGCTTCACTATTAGAGGCCCGGGTGGCATCAGTAGTATGAGTACGACACTATTCGGTCGTATGCCACTAATCGATGGCACGGGGGAAAACGGCGAGGATGCTCTCGGCGGAGCAATAACCTGCCTTAACGGCAGCAGTCCAACTTTGGCTCATCTGGTCATCGAAAACGTCGTCGCCCGAGGTCAGGACGGCCAGAACAACGCTTTTATCTATGACTCTCCGGATGACCCCGCGGATGCCCTGGATCCGCTGGACCCACTTGACCCGCCAGAGGATCCTCCTATACCCGACCCTGACGACCCGAACCATTGGTCTCCGAACGACCCCAACAGGCCTGAACTGCCTACAGACCCCAATGAGCCGGTAGATGGTTTTGACGGTCAGGATGGCGAGGACGGTCTGCCCGGTGAGCCTGGGGCGGATGGTCTTGATGGTGAGCTCGGCTTGCCCGGTGGCAATGGTGGTGTCGCCTACGGAGGCGCGATGTATTTCGATGCCAATTGTGCTCCAATCATCCTGAATGTCACAATTATCAATTGTTTGGCAGTCGGTGGAGACGGCGGCTTCGGCGGGGCAGGCGGCGACGGTCAGAATGGTCAGGATGGTCAGCCCGGCCAGGATGGGCAGGACGGCCAAATTGGTGGCGAGGGCTTGAACGACGGAGCGCAAGGAGCAGGCGGTGACGGTGGACCAGGCGGCGACGGTGGACCAGGCGGCGCCGGTGGACCAGGCGGTGACGGCGGAAAAGGCGGCGAAGGCGGCGAAGCCTTAGGCGGTGCGATATATTTCGGCCCCAATTGCCGTCCGACAATACGATACTTAAAGATTTTGAACTGCGCAACCCGGCAGGGACTGGGTAACTACGGCGGAGATGGCGGCAACGGCGGCGACGGCGGTGTCGGCGCAGAAAATGCCGACGGCGGCGGCAGCGGTGGCGGTGAACCTGACGGCGCAGACGGAGCAGATGGTGCGGACGGTCCCGGCGGAAACGGCGGCGAAGGCGGTACTGGCGGCGACATGGATATAAATGGCGCAAGGTCGTGGGCAGGTGCCATATTCTACGGCGAAAACTGCCAGGTCAACATGTCGAATGCTATAATAAGTTACAACACAGCGGAAACGATTGTTCCATTTTATACTTATGGTGGTGGTGACGGTGGCAATGGCGGCATCGGCGGCGACGGCGAAGGAGATGCCGCCGGCGGCACTGGAGGCGATGGCGGCGCAGGCGGCGCAGGCGGCCCACCACCAGTGATTTTCCCTGGTGACGATGGCCCCCCAAACGCAGCAGACTACGCCGAAGAAGACGACCCAAATGCACCAAATGAAGCCCCTGGCAGAGGAGGCCCCGGCGGCGAAGGCGGCGAAGATGGTGACGCCGGCGCAGATGGTTTTGATGGTTTCACCATAACCAGTTTCACCACGAGCTACGGAGGTGCCAATTACTACAAGTTCGGTTGCAAAGCAGAGCTTACCGACTGCACGATAAGCTACAACGCTTCAAGACAAGAAGACGGCAGCGGCTTTGACGGCGGCGGCGAATATTATCAATACGAGTGCACCTCCATACTTGATCGCTGTGATTTCGTCGGCAACTTGGCCGGCTCCAGTGGAGCTGGAGGAGCCCAGTACTTCAATGGGTTCTGCTCGGTGGAGATTAGTGACTGTAACTATATCGATAATTCTTCCGGTGGCGACGGTGGTGGATTGTTCTTGCTGTCCGATTGTTCACTCGACATCAACGACAGCAGCTTCATTGGCAATTCGAGTGTCGGAATTAACAGTTCCGGAGGTGCAATATACGGTGGCGGAATATGGGACTGGAACAGTGGAAAATGGCACAACGGCAGCAGGATAACAGTGAACAACAGCTACTTTGCTAATAATGAAGCGCCATTCGGAGGCGGCCTGTACTGGCACGGCGAGGGTGCAGAGGTATCGATTTCCGACTCAGTCATCAGTAATAATACCGCTGAGCATGGTGGTGGTATGTACTGGAGCAGTGGGGCACCGGTGATTACAGGCTGCAGCATCATGGGCAATAAAGCCAAAACAGGCTGGTTTGTGCCTGTGCCTGTTTTTCAAGGGTTCTTTATCCCTAGTGCTTTTGGTTCTGAAAATCCCTTCGGCGGTGGCGGTGGAATGTTCTGCTGGTCTTCTGATGTTACAATTGAAAACTGCTTCATAACCGGCAATTCGTCTTCCGGCTCGGGCGGCGGTGTGTATTTCGGCGGCGACACCAGCGAGCCGACGGTTAAAAACTGTCTGGTCAAAGGAAACTCGGCTGTCCTGGATGGCGGCGGCATCGTCTCCTATTGGTTTACTACGCCAACAATCTCCAACTGTACAATTGTTGATAACAGGGCGTATGACCCAAACAATGCCAGGCACGGAAGAGGTGGCGGATTATCCTGCTCCTATGAAAGCAAAACAACTCTTATCGATAGTATCCTCTGGGGCAACACGGGTACTCACGGCAACCAGATTTCGATTGGCAGCGATGACGAGCCTATCTTTCTGGACAGACCTGCTGCCCTTACAGTTTCGTATTGCGACATCCAGGGCGGCCGGAGTCCGGAAGCTATCTATATCGAGCCGGGACGCATCCTCAACTGGCTCGATGGTAATATCAATGCCGACCCGCTCTTTGTCGCGTCGCACTACAGCCTTAGTCAAACCGCGGCAGGGCAGGGGATGGACAGCCCGTGTGTCGATGCCGGGAGTGATTTGGCAGTCAATCTTGGCCTCGATGAGTACACCACTCGCTCCGACGGTGTCGGTGATGTTGGTACAGTTGATATGGGCCTGCACTATTCCGCCGGCGAAGGTAGGTATCGGTTGATTGTAAACGTCATCGGTGAGCACGGTACGGTCGAGCCGAGCGGTGGGTTCTTCGACAGGTACACTGTAGTAAGGTTATGGGCGACAGTGGATCCGGGTCATTCGGTCAAATGGATAGGCACCGATGATGACAGATCTGATGCTCTTACCAATGCCGTGACGATGGATTCGAACAAGACTGTTACCGTTGAGTTCGTAGAGTACGCCGGCAGGACCGTTACTGTGCCCGGTAACTTCCAGACAATCCAGGAGGCGGTCAATCACGCTAAAGATGGCGATACAATTGTGGTTGACCCCGGCACTTATTTCGGTGGATATCAAGGTGTCTTACTTGTGATTGACAAGGCTATTACTATCACATCGAGAAATCCCGACGACCCCAGCAGCGTCGCGGCAACGATTCTTGATGGGTACAGAGGTACCAATGCGAACACCAACAATGGTATCAGATTTACATCAAACACAAATTCCAATACGGTTCTAAATGGCATTACAATACAGAACTGTGGTAGAATTTGGCTGGACAGTGATGGTGGTGACAGGGATGCAAATCATCCTAACGGCTTTGACGGTGTGAGCGACGAAGGTGCTGCAATATACATCGAAAATGGAGCCAGCCCCATTATCAAAAACTGTATAATAAGAAACAATATAGTGGAGGGGGGCAATGCTGGAAGCGGCGTGGGTGCGGCGGGGGACGACCCGATTCTCAATGCAGGCCGAGGCGGCTGGTCCGGCTGGGCGCACGGCGGCGGTATATACTGCGCCCCGGACAGCAGTCCCAAATTTATAAACTGCACAATCGAGAACAACGTGGCCAGCGGCGGTGACGGCGGCAACGGCGGCAGCGGTGGTGGTGCGGATGAAGGCTTTGCTAACTACGGAGGAAACTGGAGCCGGTCTCAGGCAATTAGTTATGACCCCGATAGTTTTATCATCGATTTTGTACCTGGCGACCTGTGGGAATTCTGGGAATGGGACTTAGCATTTATCTACGCGCCTATTTATGATGTCAACCTGGTCTCCTACTTCGGTGACTATCGATGGTACTCCGGATATGGAGGAGGTGTATTTTGTGATATTGGAAGTAATGTTACTTTTATAAACTGTGAAATCAGAGGGAACCGTACTTATGGCGGGATGAGTGGAATTGGTGGTGCAATTGCCGGGACAGGCAGGACTCTGGAGCCCCTGCTTGCCTATGAGATGCCAACTTACGGGGCTGGTGTCTATTGTGCGGCTGATTCTGTGGTAACTTTCACAGGTTGCACATTTGAAGATAATATTACATCCGAAGTTCAGGCTGGGGTTGATCCTAATCATCGTCTTGACCCCTATGCCGGATATGGAGGCGGTGTATGTGCCGAGAGCAGCGCTGCGGTTGTGTTTGTCGATTGCAACTTTGTTGACAATCAAGCTGATTCCGGCGGTGGAATATATACAGATAATACAGATGTGACAATTATCGGCTCCAATATTACGTCCAATAGAGCACTTCGTGGTGGTGGGTTCCTTGGTGTTGATGGCTTAATCAATATAATAAGCAGTGAGATTATCAATAACAGGGCGACAACCGATGTCAACGACCCCGATGACGATGGTATTCCTGCCGACGGTGCCGGCTTGTATTGCTGGTTGGGAGGGATAAACATCCAGGATTGCAACGTCAGCGGCAATATAGCTGATTTTTCCGGGGGCGGTGTGTATCTGCGCGACGTAAATAGTTCCTCATTTATTAACAGTCTGATTATAAACAATGCGGCCGGCAGAGATGGTGGTGGTGTCTCGCTCAACTGGTATTCTACTCCGGTTATCTCCAACTGTACATTTGTCGGCAACGCTTCGACAGGTAACATCGGAGAACCCAACAATACCGGCTTTGGCGGCGGCCTGTTTTGCTCTTACGGGAGCGACTGTGTAATTACCGACAGCATCTTCTGGAACAATTTTGCCTTGAAAGGGACTGCAATTGCAGTGGGAGGCGGTTTCGAGTTTGACCAAAGATGCGCAACGCTTGGGATTTCTTACAGTGACATCAAGGATGGACGGTCTGCTGTTTGGGTTGACGATGGTTGTACGCTTAACTGGGGCGCCGGCAACATCGACGACGACCCGCTGTTCACCATGGGACCACAAGGTGGTTACTATCTCAGTCAGACTGGCGCCGGCCAATCTCGCAATAGTCCCTGTGTCGATGCCGGCAGTGATTACACAAGCTATGTTGGTTTGACAGGATACACAACCCGAACCGATGAGGAACCTGATGCAGGTATCGTCGATATCGGCTACCATCATCCGAAAATGGAACCATGCAGATTGTGCGACCTTGTCATGGATGGCATTATTAACTTCCGCGATTTTGCGGTACTTGCAGAGAGATGGCTTGAGGATAGTTGTTCAGAAGGCAATGCCTGGTGCCAGGGCGCAGACCTTACATCAGATACATATGTTGATATGAGAGATATAGCTTTCATGGCTGACTGCTGGCTTGTCGAGGATACGACTGCTCCGGTTCCTGACCCAAGTCGCTGGGAAACAGAACCTAATACGACCTCGGGGACGTCAATCAGCATGACTGCTGAGATCGCCTTTGATGCCTGGGGCTGGGATGTGGATTATTACTTCGAAAACATCAGTGACAGTGGCCATGACAGCGGCTGGCAGAAGAGCCCGACATATACAGACAGAGGTCTTACCTCCGGTACTGAATACGGCTATAGGGTAAAGACGCGGGATGGGGTAGGCAACGAAACCGAATGGTCGCCGGTCCGCTATACAGGCATAGACAGTACGCCGCCGGCACCTGCTCCTTACATAGAAAGCATCGGTGCGATTTCGCCGACTTCAATTTCGATGACAGCTACAGTCCCCTTCGATGACAGTGGCGTAGAGTATTTCTTCGAGAACACATCCGTAGATGGGCACGACAGCGACTGGCAGGATGACCCGAATTATACAGACGTCGGCCTTGACCCCAACACCGAATATTCTTACAGGGTCAAAGCCAGAGACAAATCGCCTGTTCAGAATGAAACCGATTGGTCAAATACGGTTACTGTCGCCACCCTTGTGTCTCCGGATATGATTGCTCCTGTCCCCGATCCGATGGAATGGGACCCGACTGTGGACCCGAACGGCCTCGATGGGACACCTCGAGAGGTCGTGTCCCTCTTCGCTGGCGACCCCAACAACATCTATCCTTGGGATTTATACGCGGCTGTAATGACGGCAGTAGTAGCTGTAGATGCTGGTGGCGGCCCTGTGGAGTATTTCTTCGAATGCACCACCGAGAGTGACTTCAGCAGCGGCTGGATACCTAATCCGACATATACGGTAACGTTAGGCAGAAGAGGATTAGGCCACCGTTTCCGTGTCAAGGCACGCGATCAGTTTAACAACGAGACCGCCTGGTCGCCTGAGGATGTAGCCGACTGACGATAAAACAAACGCCGGCAAGGAGCCTCTTTGTCATTGGTATTATGGCCAGGAATTTGGCCCTGGATATTTTCCTGAGCTAAAACCTGACTGCCGATACACAACATCTTCGACATTAAGACAAGAGCCGTTTCACTTGGCCTTTAATGTTTGGTAGCCGTAGTGTGCGAACAGGTGGTCAAGTATCACCATTGCAGTGTAATTCTCAGCAACCGGCCATATTCGAGCTACGATTGTTGGGTCACGCCTGGTGATGGCAGCCATATCCTTGTTCTCGAGTGTATATTTGTCAATCGTCTTCTGCGGTTTGTCAATGGTGGGTGTAGGCTTGACCGTAAGTCTGACAACGATGGGTTGGCCTGTGGAAAGGCCGCCTGTAATACCGCCGGCATTGTTCGACTCGAAAATAACTTTGCCGTCTTCAGCGTGCATCTGGTCGTTATTTTCGAAGCCGGTCATGTCTTTGACTGCAAAGCCGGCACCGACCTCGACACCTTTGACTGCACCGATACCGAGCATCTTGCCCAATTCACCATCGAGCTTGTAGAAGACCGGCTCACCGAGGCCGGTTGGAACACCGGTTACAACCACTTCAACTACACCGCCGACCGAGTCGCCTGTGGCGGCGATGCGGTTACAGGCATCGACCATCGCCTGTGCGGCGTCAGTGTCGGGACAGTTCACTATCGGATGGACGTTGTATTTGTCCCGAATCGCAGCGGCAGAGAGCTTCGGAGCTTTATCGCGGATGGCGTCAATTTCCTGTTCGATCTCGGCTAATATTCTGGTCTTTTCCAGAAATCTCATATCCATATTTATACGGCCTTTGACATAAATCTCCTGATAAAACGGGTCGAGGTCGTGTCGCATCTTTTTGTAATCATTGGTGTACTTAAAGACCGTCTCGGCGGCGACGTCGGGGCATCGGACGCCGGCGATCTCTTTCACATAAGAAAACACTTCGATGCCACATTTCTTCAGGACTTTTTTGGCGACGTATCCGGCAGCTACGATGGTCGAGGTATAGCGTCCGCTGAAGATGCCGGCGCCGATGGCATCATCATCCGGGCCGTACTTTATGAAAGAAGCGTAGGATGCATGACCCGGGCGGGGTGTGCGATTCGTGTCCTGGTATTGCTTGATGTGAATGAAATGGCGGTCCAGGTTGGGAATCAGAATCGTCAGCGGTGTGCCGTTGGTGTGGTTTTTGTTCCCGGCGTTTTCGATGGTGTCTGCTACATTCAGGCCGGAATAGATAATCGGAAGGTCCGGCTCTTTTCGCGGACTGCTCAATTCGTCGGCTCCGGGCTTTCTAAGAAGCAGGTCGCCGTAGATTTCCTGTTCGGTCATTAACATACCCGGCGGAACACCCTGGATGACAGACGTCAGGCCTTCCTGATAAGAGCCGCCGGCTACCGTTACCTGAAACATTCGTCCAATGTGACAACCAATCATTTCTTGGTCTCCTTGAAAAGTGAGCTAAAGTGACACTTACGTGTCATCCTGAGGTGAAGCCGAAGGATCTGGCCAATGAACAAGAGATTCTTCGCTTCGCTCAGAATGACAGCTTCGCTGTCACTTTAGGCATTTACTAATTCCATATTTGCACCGATGCCCTTCATCAATTCCACGTAATTAGGAAACGTAACGGCGATTGCCTCAGCGGTATCAATGGTGCATTTGCCATCGAGGTTTAAGCCGGCTAATGACAAAGCCATCACGATTCGGTGGTCGGCCCAGCCGTGCAGTTCAGCCGGTTTGGGCCTGCTGCCGCCTATTATAAGGCCGTCGGGCAATTCTTCAATATCTACGTCCATTTTTTTCAGCTCATCAGCCATACATTTGATTCGGTCGGTTTCTTTGCTGCGTGCCTGGGGGACGTTCAGCAGTTTGGTTGAGCCTTCGGCAAAAGCGGCGGTAACGGCCATAGCGGGCAGTGCATCGGGGGTTTTGTTCATATCAAGCTCGGCGCCTTTGAGCGTTGCGGCTTTAACCGTTACCGAATCTTGACTGTCGTCAGACTCGCCCGCCGCGGCGGACAAGTTTGGGCCAATACTAATATCGGCCCCCATCGCCTTTAGGTAATCGACTACTGCTTTGTCCGGCTGACTATCTGCAAAATCCAGCCCAAGCAAGGTTACTTCCTCTGCGGACATAGCAGCGGCGCAAAGGAAAAACGTGGCACTGGAAAAGTCGGCAGGGATTGTGGTATCGAAAGCCTTGTAACTTTGATTGCCTTTGATTTTGAATACACAGATTAACTCAGATTCCTTACGACGATTTCCACAGATTAAATCTGTGAAATCTGTGGCGAATCCGTGTGAATCTGTGATTTCGTATTCTATATGCTGTTTGTCGAGCCAGTCGAGCGTCATTTGCACATAACCCGGCTCGTTGAGCAGAGTAACGTCTATCTGGGTATCTTTGGACGCCAGCGGTGCGCATAAAAGCAGGCTGGACAGATATTGACTGGTGGTTGCGGCGACGGCGGTTCTTCCGCCTGTTAGTTTTCCCGTTACCTCGACAGGAGCTTTGCCATTGTTATTAAGGCTGGTGCATTTTGCTCCGAGTTCACTTAGAGCATCCATTAGCGGCCCGATAGGGCGGGTCTGAATTTGCTCATCGCCGGTGAAAGTTGTGGTCTGGCCGGCCTGGGCCAGAGCAGCCGAGCCTATTGCGATACGCAGCGTTGTGCCGGAATTGCCAACGTCAATGACTTCCGGTGGGGTGGTAATTTCGCCGCCTGTGCCGGTTACCTTCCAGAGCTTAGCGTCGGATGTGTCAATCGCAGCGCCTAACGCTCGGTAGCAGGCCACGACAGCTTGAGTATCGCTTGAGTTCAATGGGTTGCGGATGAGACTCTGGCCGGCGGCTAAAGAGGCGATTGCGACCGCGCGAATGGTGTGCGACTTAGAACCTGGAATTACCACCGTTCCTTGTAACCGTGATTTTCTTACAATCAATTTCATAGTTTCGTATATCGTATATCGTATTGCGTGTTGCACTTTTATCAGAAATAACGAAGAATTGAAAGAAGATTTTTAACCGCGGATTCTACAGATTTTGTGCTCTGCAAGGCTCAATAGGAGCTATCTTCTTGTTTTGTGTACCAATCGGCCTGGCGATTATTGTGCTCCCATAGGATTTTGAAATCGTTGATGTCGATTGCGCCGTCGGCATTGATGTCACCGAGTAAATAACCTTCCGGTGATTTTGTGCTGTTTAAGATGTTGTTGAGCAGAATAGTAAAGTCTGATTCGTTGACAACACCATCGCCATTGAGGTCGTACCAAAAGATACTGTCGGCCTCTTGTTTATCGCTGATGTTCCAGGCCAGGCCGTATCGCTGGATTAGGGCGATTTCTCTTGGGTCGTCAGTATCGTTCAAGGACAGAACAATTTCGTAGTTGGTATAGTTGGGGTTTGCGAGGACGTAAATGTGCTCAATATTGTCAACATTACTGTCGCTGTAATCGAGCAGATAGTCGTTGCTGGAGTTATCTGGGTCAACAGCCCAGAGTTCGAGGCGGAGGTTGCTGTCTTTTTCAGGAGCCGGTTCAAAAGGATATGTTCTGTCGTAGTGTTTGTTCCAGACGACTGTGACGGTAATAAATTTGTCGGCTGGTTCCGTTAAGGTGATTTTGTAAACATTCCCCATCCTCTGGCTGTTGTCCAGTTGGTTTAGGTCCCAGCCGATTGTTGAAACATTACCAGGCTCATTTAGCCCTGCGATTAAATGGTTGTAGGCCCCGACCGCGTTTAACATACCTGCCCCCTGAATGTGGTCAAGAGGAGCGGTGTGGTCATCGTCGGTTTGGAGTCGGCCTTTATGCCAGTAGGGCAGTTTGACTGCGGAATTTAGTAAAATTGCTTTGATTACGCAATTTCCGCCTTCCGGTGAGATAGCCGGACTTAGATTTATGTCCTGTTTGGCCTTTTGAACGAGCAGACCGATTGTTCCTGCAACTATCGGCGTCGAGAAGCTCGACCAGTTACCGGTTGGTTCATAGCCGTTGGGTTTGTTATCGTCTGCAGCTAAGCAATTACCAGGGGCGACGATGTCGGGTTTGCATTGCGCATTGCCGGTCGGGCCGAAACTCGAATGTTCCGGATAGGCCAAGGCAAAATGTGCCAGGTTTGTTGCAATGTCCTCGGTGTTAACCGAGTCAACTACACCAACACCGATGACGTTTGCTCCGGCACCCGGATAAAGAACAGGGTCATGAGCATTGGTGCCGTTACCTATGGCGGCGACAACAATGAGGCCATAGTGCTCGGCCAATGATTCGATACCCCTTGTCCACCAATCTTCGAATTGAATGCCGTTGCCGATGGTTACAACATCTGCATCCGGAGGTATGTGCCCAAATACATTATTGGTTAAGAAATGCCAGAATTCATAGATATCAGCCTGTGCCTGCGGTGCTGCGCCCTGGAAGTGAAATTTTCCTATTTGTGGATGAAATGCGTCGGGGTCCTCGCCGAGCAGTATGGAGCAGATGGCTGTCGAATGAGGTGAAATGGCGGCGGGGGGTTGGCCTAAGTCGTAAAAGCTGAGACTACTGGCTTTGAAACAGTTATGTTCGATATCGGGGCGGTAATCGTTTTGTGGTTCACCGTCGATATAGGTAATGCTTCGGCAGATAACAGCGAATTTTACACCGTCGCCCGTCAGATTAGGGTTTATTTGTCTTAAGGCGTAAATTCCGGCACGCTCTAATCCCTTCGGCTGGAGGGTTGGCTCTTGTGCTCTGGCCGTGGTGCCAGTGGCACTTAACAGTGCTGCCAGGCAGGCTATCAGGCTCAACACGAGTAATTTTTTAGCTGTATGTATCACTTCATAACTCCAGAGGTGTTGCTAAAATCAACAGGGACAAGTTTGCTCCCCCGATTGCTGACCTCCATAGCTGGTATTTTCCTGTCCGTAAATTCTTGGTAATATGGTACCATAAAACGCCTTTGTTTTCAAGTAAATTATCCGGCAGGTTCCTGTAATATAGCGTATTATAGTATTAAAAGGGTGGTTTTTGGAAACTTATTGAGAAATCTTGCCTTTATCAGTCGTAGCTGATATACTCAATGTGATATTCAGGTTGTTCTTTAATTGGTGGTTTGCTGCAATTATGAATGTGATTTTAGATTCCGGACAAATCGAGCAGGTCCTCAAGGATTTGACAGGTCGTATTCTTTCTGAAAACCCGGCAGAGATGGATATCGCAGTAATCGGCATCCGCAGCAGGGGAGAGGTCATTGCCCAGAGGTTATCGGGCCGATTGTCCCAGAAGCTCGGCAAAGATGTTCCGTGTGGAACTCTGGATATAACGCTTTATCGTGACGACCTGAACTCGCCGCACGGTAATGCTCAGCCGCTGGTTCGCACTACGGAAATTGGATTCAATATAGATGATAAAATCATTATCTTGGTTGATGATGTTCTATATACCGGCCGGTCGGCGCGGGCAGCGATGGATGCCCTTATAGATTTGGGCAGACCTAAGGCGATAAGGTTGGCAGTCCTTGTTGACCGAGTCGGCAGGGAGTTACCGATACAGGCAGATTACGCCGGCTGCAAAACCGATGTCGAACCCGGTAAATTAGTACAGGTCAACCTTGTCGAATCGGATGGAAAAGACGAAGTGGTCATTGAGTAAATGAGTGGATGCGTGAATGAGTAAATGAGTAGATGGGTTACGCATTAACTCATAAACTCATATACGCATATACAAGACTATGGCGTTAAAAAGAAAAAGCAAACAGTTCAAGTGGCATCGCAAACATTTACTCGGCTTGCGGGAGCTTAGTGTCGAAGAGATTACGTTCATTCTTGACACGGCTAAAGGTTTTGAGCAGATAAGCACCCGCTCGGTCAAAAAGGCCCCGACTTTGCGCGGCAAGGTTGTAGTGAACCTGTTTTTTGAAGACAGCACACGGACGCGAAACAGCTTTGCCTTGGCCGCAAGCCGGTTAAGCGCGGATGTTATCGAATTTACCAAAAAGACCAGCTCCGTCAGTAAAGGCGAGACCCTCTTGGATACGGCCAGGAACTTGGAAGCGATGGGGATTGATATTGTTGTGATTCGGCACAGTGCCGGCGGTGCGTCGAAACTTTTAAGCAGGAATATCTATGCCTGCGTGATAAATGCCGGCGACGGATTCTGCGAGCATCCGACACAGGGGCTTCTGGATGTCTATACTATTCGCAAAATAAAAGGCACGCTTGAGGGCTTAAAGATAGCGATTGTCGGCGATATAGCGCACTCGCGTGTTGCCCGCAGCGATATGTGGGCGATGACAAAACTCGGCGCCGAGGTGATATTTGTTGGCCCGCCGACACTTATGCCGCCACAGGTTGACCGATTGCCGGTTAAGGTAAGCTACAGTCTTGATGAGGTTATCGAAAAGGTCGATGTGATAAATATGCTTCGGATTCAGTTTGAGCGGCTCGGCGGTAATCCTTTTCCTTCGATACGGGAATACTCACATTATTTCGGACTGACTGTCGAGCGTATGAAAAGGGCCAAGCCTGATATTATGGTTATGCACCCCGGCCCGATTAACAGAGGACTGGAGATGGAAAGTGAAGTAGCCGACGGCCGGAACAGCGTTATCTTAGAGCAGGTAACCAACGGACTGGCTGTGAGAATGGCGGTGCTGTTCCTGGTCAACCAGGCAGCGGCACAGGAAAAATGATTATTAATTAGTGATAATTGATTATTGAATTTTGAAGCAAAAAAAAAATGAAAAGACAAATATTAATATCGGCAGTTTCAATTTTTATCTTTGTTCAAATTGCAGGTATTTGGATTGCTGAGAGTTATGCAGCAGAAAAACCAGGCCTTAAGTTTCAGCTAAAGTCCGGCCCAAAGATGTTTGATATTGATGATATCGTTCGATTTGACTGGGACCAACAGGTCTTTGAACTTACGCGACAAAGTGCAATGGATTTTATGACCAAGCTTACTGGCCTGGATAGTCAGTTTGAGGTTCAACTTGGAAATGACATCGTATATTCAGGATCATTAGTCAGTTGGGTTTCATCGATAACTTATACGCACCCTGTAATTATGTTCCCGGAGTCAATAGGTGGTCTCAAACCTCCTTTGTTTGAAATAGATGCCGCTTATCCCGAAGGTTTTGCAAAGGAAGACCTGCGTTTTTCAGAGCGTCTTAAAAAGAGCATGGAACAAGCTCGTGTGCTTGGTGAAATCGATGTGAATAATCCTCCGCCCCCGATTCAGAGAATTACACACGGCTGCTTTGGTGAAAAGGAGGGATTAAGGGTTTTAGTAGAAGTTTTTCCCGAGACGTTTCGGTTACGAGAATTAGCACGTGCGCATCTTAATTTAACTGGTGGTAATTATCTTAGTACATCGGCTTATGTCGTTGATGTAAATACAACTTTGGTTGCGAACAAGGGTAAGTTTATGTACTCAACAAAGAGGATTTTTCCAGCTCATGAGGATGGTTGGAAGAATATATACATTATGGGAATGAACCCGTGGGTATCAGTCGAAGATTCAATAGACAAAATTGCCAAACCGGGGCCTGCAGAAATCAGTTTCGACATATGTCTCAGAAAAATAATCGATGAAGATAAAAGTTTGTATTCAGAACCGATAGAAAGTTTAAAAACCGGCCCTATTAACGTGGTTATCCTGCCTCAAGAAAGGAACGAACTACCCGAAGAAGCTAAAGCGGTTATGATAGAATTTCAAGAGGCTCTCAAAGATTCGGACTGGAATAAGGCGCTATCTTACTGTTCACAGAACGTCCAAAAGAAAGCTAAAGGGTACCAAGCACAGAAGGCCTTCTTTGACAATATCGTCCCCGTCGATAAACTTATTGAAATATCAGAATTTCCCATTTGGCATACAGAGAGCGATAGATTGGGATATAAACTTTTTGGATGCTTCCTCCAGCTTTCACCGGCTGAAGCTAAACCAACAATTAGTTGGGAATGGAACTTGAGTAAGACTGATACAGGCTGGGTAGTGGATTTTAAAACCATCCCTTTAGACTCATGGATTGAACAGGAGAAACTCAGATTAAGCCGTGAACACGAAAAAGCAAGGGAAAGAGATAGAACGTTGCAAGAAGGCCTGAAATTGAGCTTAGTTCCATTGAGCGATGGATTTGTTATAGGCCAGCCTATGCTTTTTCGTTTAGAAATGACTAATATAAGCGGTTCGCCAATTGCGTATAAAAAGACATCTTTTTTAATGATCAATAATCATATAATTGTCATAGCACCCAGCGGTGAGCGACTTGAATATATTTATCCTTACGTCCAAACCATGTCTGGCCCCCCTGTAAATATTGAGCCAAATCAGACGGTAGTTCTCGTAGAAAAATACGATGCTACAACTCAGTATCATATTATACAGCCGGGGCAATACACTTTTCAGTTTACAGGTCACTGGGGCCTAAAATCAAATATTGTCAAGATGGATATTAAACCGGGAGAGCCTTTTTCTGAGGATACAATAGTTGGAAACCTTCTGTCCGTACTTCCGAAGGACTGGACACTTACCAGAACAAGAATACGCGACATTGCGGATTTTGACTCCGAAACGGACAGAGGAATCGTTGTTAATATGGTGGGAAAACGGGGAAGAAAAGGAACGCCAGGAGGCACGGTTGGAGTATTGATATTGATTAATCCCTCACAGTCTGTCTTAGAAAAGACAGAGCATGAGGCCGAGTTATGGGGGCAATCCCAATGGGGGCCGGTATATGTTAAATCCCTGAATGCTGAGTTGCTCTGGCCTGATTATAAAGAACAAATAATAAATGCCCTTGACATTCAGAGGGTGGATGATAAAGCCGATGCGCAGATTGAGATTGACAAACGTTAAGTAGGAGTAGAATGGATTCCCCCTTGCGCGGGAATGACAATAGTGGTTTATGAACACTGAACTTTTGATAAAAAATGGTCGGGTAATAGACCCTGCAAACTTTGTCGATAAAAAGTGCGATGTGCTTATCGTCGATGGGAAGATTGCAGAGGTCGGAGAAAAGACCCAAGACCCAAGACTCAAGACCCAAGACTGTAAGGTTATTGATGCGGCCGGCAAATTAGTTGTGCCGGGTCTGATTGATATCCACGTTCACTTTCGTGAGCCGGGCGACGAAGAGGAAGAAACGATAGCGAGTGGCTCAACGGCGGCAGTAGCGGCGGGTTTTACCTCGGTTGTCTGTATGCCGAATACCGACCCTGTTATAGAAAATGAAACTGATGTCGAATACATCCATAGAAAGGGCAGACAGACAAGAAAAACGCACGTCTATATCATGGGGGCCATTACGAAAGGACTTGAAGGTGTTGAGCTTGCGGAGATGGGATTTATGGCTGAAGCGGGGGCCGTCGGTTTTACCGATGACGGCAGGGGGGTGCAGGACCCGGCGGTTATGCTGCGGGCTTTGAAATATGCTGCTATGTTCGATGTGGTTGTGGCTCAGCATTGTCAGGACAACGGTTTCGCCGACAATGGTGTGATGAACTCCGGTTACTATTCGACTATACTGGGGCTGCCGGGGATAGACCCGTTAGCGGAAGAGGCGATGCTGTGGCGTGATATTCAGCTTATCAAAAAGACGAAGGTTCGCTACCACGCCCAGCACATCTCGACGGCCGGCTCCGTCGAGCTGATAAGGGCTGCCAAGAAAGATTCTCTGCCGATTACCTGCGAAGTAACGCCGCATCATTTGCTTTTGACTGAGGAATGCTGCGCCGAATATGACACCAACTACAAGGTAAACCCACCTTTACGGGGGGACAAGGATGTTGAGGCCTTGAAGCAGGCGATTGCCGATGGGCTTATCGATGCACTGGCAACCGACCATGCTCCGCACCTGCGGAGTGAAAAGGAGCTGGAGTTTTTAGCTGCTCCTTTCGGCATAGCAAGTTTGGAATGTGCACTGGGCCTTTACGTCAAGGCTCTTATTGAGCCTGGTGTTCTGGATTGGCCCGGCTTGATAAGCTTGATGACGGAAAAGCCGGCCAGGATAATCGGTGTTGACAAGGGCACACTTGGGGTGGGCAAACAGGCCGACGTTACTATTATCGACCCGAACGCCGAGTATGAAATTGACGTAAACACATTCCGCTCCAAGAGCAGGAACTGTCCATATCACGGCTGGAAAGTCAAAGGCAAGGTCGAAAAAACAATCGTTGGTGGGGAAATAAGATTCGAAGCCGAGAACCAATAGTGCGTAGTTGAGAGTTCATAGACCACGAACTACGAACTATGAATCATGTTTATTATTGACGGTCATAATCTGTTGCACTCAATTTGTAAAGATGGTCTGGATTCCGAGCCGATCAGAGATGTTCAGTTGTGCTGGATTGTCGGTAGATACTTAAAGCAAATCGGCCAAAATGGTGCAATTATTTTTGATGGTACCGGCCCGCGAGACAAAAGCGAGTTTGATAATGTAAGCAATCTGGAGGTTTTATTTGCCGGCTTAGGTACGGACGCCGACACGGTAATCGAGGATAAAATAGGTGCAAATACAGCACCGAAAAGGTTAACGATTGTCAGCAGCGACCGGAGATTACGAAAAGCGGCCCGGGCCAGAAAAGCAACATCAGTAAAGTCGGAGGTTTTCTGGAATAATATCCAGAAACAATTAAGCCGGAAAAAGACAATCAAAGAACCCGCGGCAAAACGGCAGGGACTAACTGACAGCGAAACCAAACAATGGCTTGAGATTTTTGGCCTTGAGCAGTAACCAATCATAAAGCGTGAATCGTTTTATTTTTACAAGCTGCCGGACAGTTGTATCAAAATAAAACAAAATCCCTCGATAAGCCGGAGCTTTCTGCTCCAGAATCGAGGGATTTCGTTACAGAAAGTCTTTTATCTTTCTAAATTCCTATCGAACTACTTGTTACTCCGGCAAAGTCATACTCTTTGCTGCGTTACCTACAAACTTGACGGGCGCCCCGGTCAAATCTGACAGAATTTTATATTGCTTAGTCCACTAAAAAAGTGTATAAGAATGTTTTTCCGGTGCGCCGAGTGCTGGGCACCAGACCGGTATTATTTACTTTACTTTGTCTGTGCACGGCAGGTTACCGGGTTGTGTAGGAAGTAGGGCAGTCACAAGGGGTTGCTACTACAAATAGTGTGGTTGTTTTTTATGGATAGACTATGAAGCGTAAAATGGTTACGATTGACGGTAATACGGCGGTGGCATACGTGGCCCACGCTACGAACGAAGTTATTGCAATATATCCAATTACACCAAGCTCATCTATGGGCGAAATGGCCGATGCAAAAACAGCCAAAGGCCAGCCCAATATCTGGGGAACGGTTCCTTCGGTTACGGAGATGCAGTCGGAAGCCGGTGCGGCTGGAGCCGTGCACGGGGCGTTGGCGACCGGTGCTTTGACCACGACTTTCACCGCCTCGCAGGGGCTTTTGCTGATGATTCCCAATATGTATAAAATTGCCGGTGAGCTGCTGCCTACCGTTTTCCATATCTCAGCCCGTTCGTTGGCCTGTCAGGCACTTTCGATATTCGGCGACCATTCTGATGTGATGACCTGTCGCGAGACCGGCTTTGCTATGCTTTGTTCAGGTAGCGTTCAGGAAGTAATGGATTTATCGCTTATTGCTCAACAGTCAACGCTGGCATCTCAGATACCTTTCCTGCATTTCTTTGACGGCTTCAGGACCAGCCATGAGCTTCAAAAGGTTGAGGAACTGACACTCGATGATATGCGTGAGATGATGGATGATGAATTAGTTGCCAGGCATAAGGCCAGAGCTCTTTCTCCGGACAGACCGATGATATCGGGCACAGCACAAAATCCGGATGTCTATTTCCAGGGCAGAGAGACGGTGAACAAATATTATTTAGCTGCGCCGCAGATTGTTCAGGATACAATGGATAAATTCGCAAAGTTGGTCGGACGGCAATATCATTTATTCGATTATGTCGGGCCGGCAGATGCCGAGAAAGTCATCGTTATGATGGGCTCGGGCGCAGATACCACGCACGAGACGGTTGAGTATTTAGCTTCTAAAGGTGAAAAAGTTGGTTTGGTAAAGGTTCGGTTATACAGACCGTTCAGCATCGAATATTTCATTGCCGCTTTGCCGAAAATGGTAAAGAAAATAGCGGTATTGGATAGAACAAAAGAGCCCGGTTCTCTCGGTGAGCCGTTATACATGGACATTCGCACCGCTATTGGCGAAGCTATGGATGCGGGGCAGACACCTTTCAAAAAATATCCGCTTATTGTCGGCGGACGGTACGGACTTGGCTCGAAGGAATTTACTCCTGCTATGATAAAGGCTGTTTTTGATAATCTCGATGCGGCAAAACCCAAAAAAGGTTTTACGGTTGGCATAATTGACGATGTAACAAATACGAGCCTGGAGGTTGATGAATCTTTTGACGTTTCCGATGAGGGTTTTTATTCGGCAATGTTTTACGGGCTTGGTTCTGACGGTACGGTCGGTGCGAACAGGAACTCCATAAAAATTATTGGTGAGCAGACGGATAATTACGCCCAGGCTTATTTTGTGTATGATTCGAAAAAGGCCGGCGCTGTTACTATATCACATTTGCGATTTGGCGAGCAGCTTATCCGAAGGCCTTACCTTGTAAGTAAGGCCGATTTTGTTGCATGTCATAACCCGAGCTTCCTGGAAAAATATGATATGCTTTCCACCGCGCGCCAAGGGGGCACTTTCCTGCTGACCAGCAGTCACGGCAAGGACGAGGTGTGGGACACTTTGCCGCAGGAAGTTCAGAAACAGATAATCGACAAGAAGCTGAAGTTCTACGTTATTGATGCGATTACTCTTGCCGGCGAACTTGGCTTAGGTGGTCGAATCAATGTGATTATGCAGACCGCCTTTTTCAAAATCAGTAATATTATTCCCCTCGATACGGCTGTCAAAGCTATCAAGGACGCTATCCAAAAGACTTACGGCAAGAAGGGGCAGAAGGTTGTTGATATGAATTACGCAGCCGTTGACGGTGCCCTTGATAAAATCTATGAGGTCAGTGTTCCGGGCGAGGTTACGAGCAAGATAAAAATGCCGCCGGTGGTTCCGGATGATGCTCCTGATTTTGTCAGGGAGGTTACCGCAGAGCTTATGGCACTTCGTGGGGACAAGTTGCCTGTGAGCAGGATGCCGGCTGACGGTAAATTTATGACCGGCACGACGAAATTTGAAAAACGCAACATTGCTGTCAATATTCCGCAATGGGAGCCGGATATTTGCATTCAATGCGGAACGTGCTCTTTCATTTGTCCGCACGCTGCTATAAGAATTAAGGCCTACGACGAGAAATACCTCAAAGATGCCCCGCCAACATTCAAGAGTGCCGATGCTAAAGGTAAAGATTTAGCCGGTATGAAATTCACTGTTCAACCGGCTCCTGAAGACTGCACGGGTTGTGGTGCCTGTGTTCTGACTTGTCCTGCACAAGAAAAGGACCAGAATAAGCAGCCAACAGGTCGAAAAGCAATCAATATGGTACCGCAAGAGCCTGTTCGTGCCGTCGAACGTGAAAATTATAAGTATTTTCTGGCGATTCCGAATACCGACCCGCAGCTTTTCAAAGCCGGCACCGTAAAGGGCAGTCAGTTGGTTGAGCCTTTGTTTGAATATTCCGGCGCCTGTGCCGGTTGTGGAGAGACCGCTTACGTCAAACTGTTGACACAATTATTCGGAGACAGGGCCTTTATCGGAAATGCGACCGGATGTTCGTCGATTTACGGTGGTAATCTGCCCACGACACCTTATACGAAAAGGTCGGATGGCAGGGGGCCGATCTGGAGTAACAGCTTGTTTGAGGATTGCGCCGAGTTTGCGATGGGTATGCGACTGACAGTTAGCAAATTTAAGGAAAGCGCCCTTACGCTGTTGGACAAGGCAGCAGATAAAGGTTGTATTGATGCGAACCTGGCGAGAGAAATCCGGACGGTTACATTGGATGATGACCCGGCCCAGGATGCTATTGAACAGCAGCGAGTTCGGGTGGATAAACTCAAGGAGCAATGCAAAAAGAGCGACTGCGCAGATTGCAAGCAGCTAATGGGAATTGCTGATTATCTTGTGCGAAAATCCGTTTGGGGTATTGGCGGTGATGGATGGGCTTATGACATTGGATATGGCGGACTGGACCACGTGCTGGCCAGCGGGACCAATGTTAATCTGCTTGTTTTGGATACTGAGGTATATTCGAATACCGGCGGGCAAATGTCCAAAGCTACACCAAGGGCGGCGGTCGCCAAATTTGCCGCAGGGGGAAAGCCTACGCCAAAGAAAGACCTCGGACTTCTGGCTATGACCTATGGAAACATTTATGTTGCCAAGGTAGCGATGGGTGCAAATACCAATCAGACGGTGAAAGCATTTGTGGAAGCTGAAGCCTATGCCGGGCCTTCGCTTATAATTGCTTATTCTCATTGTATTGCTCACGGCTACAACCTGGTCAATGGTTATGAACATCAAAAGCAGGCGGTCAACAGTGGTCATTGGCCATTGTATAGATTCGACCCACAGCTTAAAGAGCAGGGCAAAAATCCGCTGCAGCTCGATTCGAAGGCTCCTACGATTGACTTTGAAGAATATGCTTACGGCGAAAATCGTTATCGAACATTAAAGCAATCCAAGCCGGAAGTGGCAGCGGCGTTAATCAAACTTGCGGCTAATGATGCAGTCCAAAGGTATGCTCTGATGGAGCAGCTTGCAAATTTGTCGTGCGATGTGAAAAATGAAACGTAAAATCTAAATACAAAACAGGAAATAGGAGGCTAAGATGAGAAATCAGAACCCAGAAGTCAGAAGTCAGAAGTCAGAAATCAGAGTCTATTATCTGTTTCCTGTCCTCTTTCTTCTGTTTTCTGTTGTGGCCGCTTTCATCTTCACAGGGTGTCAGCGGAAATACAAGGAAGATGTAGTAGAGGTGTTAGCCTCTGGGCCGGACATTGAAACGATTTCTGTTCCGCCTGATTATGTGGTTCGAGCGATTGAAGCAGCCGGCGGATGGAACGCCTGGGCCCAAACGAAAGAACTGCAGTTTGATTGTGTAGTTACTTTTTATCAGCCGGATGGCAGTTTCTATCTGACAGAGCAGCACCACGTGGTTTATCCCTGGTCGAATTCTATTCAGATTTCAGCCCGGGAGCCGCAGGGTACATTCGTCTGGCAATTATCGAGAGGCCAGTTTGACGTATTACAGGGCGGTGGGCAAATTGATGGCTTGCCTGTTGAAATAAGCAGCCACTGTTTTGCGGAAATGATATTGAGTGTTATAACGATACCGGCACGTTTTTTAGATGCGTCGGTTGAGTTTACCAAAGCCCCCACCGGGCTCAAAATCCAGGGACAATGGTATTACCCGATTACCAGACGAAGCAGGCCAGTTGTCGGGGCTGAACTCGAACCCGAACCCGCTCGTCCTTTGTCTAAAGCTGTTTTCTATCAGGACAGGGACAGCTCTTTGGTCGATATGCTTTTGTTTGCCTATAAGAGTGGAGAGAAGTTTTTAGCTATTCGCGGCTATGACTATACCGAGGTTGTCCCTATGGACTCCCAAGGAGAAAAAGAGGACGTTCGCGTTCCTGTTAGGATAGAGATATTTAGGACCGATGTCCACGGCAATTTGCAAGAGCGATTAGTTAAAATAGATTATCATACTTTGAAACATGCAAAGTAGTACTCTGTCAATGTAAAGTGCCGTGGGGATGCCGAGGATACCATATTCTGTAAAGGGATCCCACCGGCCGGCTTCTGATTTTAAATGAATCGCCATCTTATGGATATAGGCGATAGATATCTTTTTCTGGAGGTTCCTGTGCTCCCCCTCAATTTCACTTACATTACCGATTGAGGTTAGAACCAAAATCCGGGATTTTGCCATCTTTAACAACAACTGACCATTTATGCAGACGATCCTTTCCCATTTTCCAGAACTTCGAGCAAAGCTCGAGGTATTTGAGAACAACATCTTTCTCGCCTTTCTGGAGCAGCTCTTTTGCAAGAGTCATATTGGGACCGAATGAATTGAGTTGTGGTGAGCCAGGAGTTTTACCAGCTTTAATCAGGCGTTTCTTCGCTTCTTCAAGATCATCCAACGTGAGCGCAATTCTTCCGAGAATTATGTTTCCATGGTGAATGTTGTTTCCGTAATTCCAACTGGAGCTGTTCTGGCTCAGCATTTTTTCGGCATATTCCTTGGCTTTTTGGGGCTTGTTGGCCGCCAGGGCCACTTTTGCGAGTGATTGGAGAAGAGCATTTCGCCCCATGCCAGTTGACAGTTTGTATGCTATTTCAAATTGTTCCAATGCCTTTCCGGCAGCATTAGTTTTGACCTTTAAAGACTTTCTTATCATACCCAGTGAATACAGATGTCCTAACTTTGTAGGCCATTTGGGATTGTCCATATCAAGAGGTCGTGCCTTCTGTAGTGATTCTATTGCCAGTTCTCGATCATGCAGCAGGAAAAAGTTTGCCGAGTGTTCAAGCAGTTTCAGGTTTGCCGGTTTTCTTTTGAGTTGGTTTATCCAAGCTTTCTTGCCTTGGGAATAAGCCTCTGGATCCAAGATTGCATTGAGTTCTCCGTAAGGGATCGCAAGAACCTCAGATTCCGGTGAGTTCAGTATCAACCATAAGACATGTTTTCGTTTTGCTTCGCGAGCAGATTGATTCTGGAATTGTTTACCAGAGTAGTAGCCAAGAAGTTTTGTGCGTGAGGTAACATCACGAGGATTCTGCTCTATTTGCTTTTCGAGCGATTCTACTTCTTCAGCCGTCAGTCTTCTTCCACTCATTGCCAGTCTTCTTCCACTCATAGGCCGACTCGGCATACGAGGTTGGCGAACGCGCCGTGGTTGTTTAGGAGCAGGTATTCCCAAAATACGGCAATTCGGTAATGCCTGCTTCAGTTCTGCCAGTCCAGCGCTACTGACCTGCGTGTTGTGAAGGTGTAGCGTCTGCAAGGAAGTCAGACCTTGCAGATACGTCAGCCCTGAGTCGGTGACCTGCGTGTCATGGACGCAAAGAGATTGAAGTGAGGTCAGACCCTTGAGGTGCGCTAGTCCCGTGTCGCCGACTTGTGTCCCATGAAAGCACAGATACTGAAGGGAAGTCAGATTTTTCAGATACATCAAGCCCGAGTCGGTGATTTGAGTATTACCGAGGAATAGCTTTTGAAGCGAACTCAATCTGCGAAGGTGAGCCAACCCCGCGTCGCTGATCTGGGTATCTCGCAGACTTAGTTCCCGAAGAGATGTTAAGCCCTCGAGCCGCCGAGCCAGGCCAGAGTCAGTGATCTGGGTGCCGGACAAATCGAGTTTGTCAAGTGAGGTTGGCCCATTCGGCTCAGCCCGCCCCGCCCGCTGTGAGGGCCGAGTGGCTGATTCATCACCAAAGCGATAGTCGGGTTTGAACATATATTCCCAGTTCAGCGGACCCCACCAGATTTGACCGCCCACTGACAGATTGAGGCACTGGCTGCCATGATGATTACAGCGAACCTTCGGGACAA
>JADFJC010000153.1 GCA_022566315.1 Planctomycetota bacterium | reverse complement strand
ATACAAACTAACACTATACCCGCATGGCAAAGCGAAATATAAGATTGTCCGGTCTCTATCGCTATCTCAAGGCTTCGCCGACGCTCCTTATTACACCTGCTCCGGCCCGCCGTGCTGCTTTGAACAATCTTGCAAAACGTCGGCTTACAATCGGCACTGCACATCTGTTTTATCTCTTTGCCACGGATATCCCTCGTCTCTAAGCCTAAGTGGAAATGCCTGCGAAAAATACCCTCGATCTTCTCAAACTTTTCTTTGCCAAGCAGTTTTATTAACGAGACTTTATCAGCCATTTTGGCTTATGCTCCTATACTCTTAGGCACTTTTGCTCTCGGCGGAAATTCTTCCGTTGTAGCAAGATAGTGTTATTATACCAAAGCCACAGACAAAGAACCATCTTTACTCCTTTTTATATTCAGCCCAGGGTGAAACCCAGGGTTGTTTAGCCGTCGCCGGCACGGCGACGTTATTCTCTATACAAGCATCAAGCATCGAGTATCGAGCATCCAGCATCGAGCATCCAGTATCGAGCAAATTTCAATCAAAAACGCTGATACCTAAAAGCAAAAATCAAAATTTTCAAAAATTTTTTAATTTATTTCCTCACAACGACTTAGCCCAAATCTACTGCCGCGGACAGGGCGAATTTTCGCATCAAACACGCAGGTAGCTCTAATTATAGGAGGACATAAGTTCTCAAGTGCATAAGAGCACAAATAAAAAGGATTCCCGTGGCCCGTATCTCGTGAAGCGTATCTTCATAATTTTACATTCTAAATTCTGCATTACAAATAGCTGGGGGTGATTATTAAGCTCAATTTTTCCATCACGATTCCGGATCGCTTGATAGGGCCTTTCGTGGCTCTGGTACTGTTCTACCGCCGCATCTGCTACGGCTATCCCTTTCGCCGGATACCATTAACGCGGGGTCAATACGCCATAGTGGATCCGAACGATTACGGGCGGTTAAGCGCGCATAAATGGCACGCTTTTAAGAGCAAACACACATTCTATGCCGTCCGAGCCATTCGTGTCAAAGGCCGGCAAGTGATTATCAGGATGCACCGGGAGATTTTGAAGGTACCCGATGGAATGTTAGTTGACCATATCAATCATAATGGCCTGGACAATCGAAAAGCCAACCTCCGGCCGGCAACGGGCGCAGAGAACAACCGTAACAGGCGAAAATCAATTAAAAGGAAATGTCATTCAAGATTTAAAGGTGTAAACTGGAACAAAGACCAAAAAAAATGGTCGGCACGAATATGTTTTAACAGTAAAACAAAATTTATTGGATATTTCGACGATGAAATAGAGGCTGCTAAGGCATATGATAGAGCCGCCAAGAAATATCATAAAGAATTTGCGGTACTCAACTTCGACTCAGGTTGAAAAGTAAAATTAAAAGTGAACATGAAAGCGCAGCATAATCGATCCGGCAGACCAATAATGAAAAAACTCAAAGCTCAAGTCGTCCAATTTTCGACGTGGAGATAATCACCAGCAACTTCACGAATGCGACTCAGTTTATCATTCGTGACTAACGTCAAATTACGGGTTATTGCTTGAGCTGCAATCCAGAGGTCATTCTCTTGTATTCCAAGTTCAAGCGAGGTGATAGGATCAACAAGTTGCTCGGGACGCAAGTTCTTCTTTCTCTTATCCTTTGGTGCATATTTGTCAAACAATAGAGATCTAAGTTCGCCATATGTGTTGGCTGTGTGCATATCAATATCGAAAGTCTTTGGTCCATTAGCTTTGATGAACTGAAAGTACTCTGCTTGAATAAGCTCTCTTGTAGTGGCAGCCTTTTGCCCAAAGGCGACTTCACCCCATGTGATAATTGATATACCCAATTTTAAATCAGGTTCCAACTTTTGCAATTGTTTTCTAATATTAGCATTCTCCTGCGGATACCTGTAGGCGTCAAACCAGTATGACCAGATGCAGGTGTCAAGTAGGAAAGTGCGCATGTCAATCTTCTCTAAATGCCTCTTCCGCAGTTTTAAAAGCCTTAATAATTTCAGGTGATCTCACATCTTCTACCCATTTACTGACGAAAGATACAGTTGACCTCTGATAGTCCTCAGAAAGATATTCATGTAACGGAATATATGACTCAAAGTCTCTCGGAAAGTATCGGGTAAACTTAAAGTCCACACCTTTTCGTGGCCATCCATAAAACAAATCCAATACTTGTCGTTCAAGTCTCGGAGGTAAGTCGTAAGCACGCATCACTTCAGCATCAATGGCAAGCATCTTTTGCTTTGCTTCTTTAGTATCTATCTCCGACTGTAGAATCCCACGTTTTAGGTGAAAGATTTTGAAATAATCTTGAACTAACTCACTCAAAAAATACAAATCATTCGCATTCATATTTGGTATCGGAAATGATAGAATTCTTCTGACGCCAACCAGCCGCTTTGTCCCATAGCAGTAAATATAAGCATTAGCAAAGGGAGAGTTTAGTATCGCCCAAAGAACCTCAAGTGACCATCCTTTTTTCTTAGGTCGAATTACAATAAAGCTACTTGTAATGGAGTAGCCTTTATTGTCTATTAACGCTTTCAACCTCCATGGTCCTCGGCTGACTGGAGCTGAGTTAAGTAAAATTTGGGGTATACCAGTTATTCTTCCATGACCGGAGCGTCGGATTACCTTATCAGCAAGATTAAGCCAGTATAACTTAGGCGTTTCCGTAAGCTTAATTTTTTCATCAAACTTAGCATAACCTCTAACCGACCCTTCAAATCTCTGTGTGCTTATTGTTTCTGCATCAACTGGTAAGTTTTCTTCGCACTTGTACTCCAAGCCTTTTCCTGTTTTTCTTTCATCCACTATCATTCTCAGCCGGTTAAAGCTCTGGCAAAAACTCCAAACCTCATCAAGTTCAGGAATGCTTAAAACACAATCATTGGAAGCAATAAACCGATCTTGTTCTATGATCTCTATTGGCGCGCTGTAACGATCTCTGAACTCGTTTAGAGTTTTTTCTCTGACTCTCACGTATCTTGTTTTGTTTATGATTTTCCTGGAAGTTCGCTTTTGTCCCAATATAACGGCAGATTCATGATCTGCTGAGGGAAAAACATTATCAGGCAAAACACATATTTCGTATATTCGAAAATCCTTTACCAGCATTTCTCGCAATGGAACGGCATTTAAGCTTTCTAGAAAACTACGAGGGAGGACTACACCAAATACTGAACCAGGGGGCATATAAGGTAATGTTCGACCAAGCACCTCTGCGGATTTGTTACCATATTGCAAGGTGATACCCTTTTTGGCGTAACTGGATTTTTCTTCTACCGTAAAATTCTGGAAGGGCGGATTACACAACAAAATAGTTGCGTTGCTCGCTGCTTTTGAGAGAACCTGCCTTTTATAAACATCTGCAGGCAATAACTGCCAACCGTTTGGATTTGGAACATCAGCCAAAGTTAACGATAACCTAGCAATCTCCCTTGCAAAAGAATCCACTTCTATGCCAATAAGATGATCTCTGAGGTAATCGTGGCGTTTCTTGGGGTCACTTTCGTCAATCATCTCTCGAAGCAGCCGAGCAGCCGAGATCAAAAATGGAGCATGTCCACAAGTTGGTTCCAACACCACACGATTCTGCTGGGGAATGTCCTCAATCCATGGGGCAAGCTGCCATACTATATAATCTACCAAATAAGAGGGAGTAGCATGAATCCCTAATGCTTTTCTTATGTCTTTCGTAATAAGGGTGTTTTCGTAAACATACGCAAGCGATTCAATGGTTAAATGTCTTAGGCTGCCAAATTTCTTGAGCAGCTTTGCAGCTGCTTTCAGTCCACCTTCCTGCTTTGGAGTTACTTTATCTATTGGCTGTCCTGCATTGTAATGGTTATGGACTTTTCTTAATGTTTCAGATACATCGTCCATGTTTAGATCAGAGAACTCTGGGACTTTTTTGTCTGTTAGGATTTTTGCAGCCAATAACCGAAAAACTGACTGAAACAACCATCGCCCTAAATCCTCATTTATATCCGGCTTTCCAATTTCATTGTGAAGGGCATCGCACATCCTTCTTATTAGCTTCGACAGGTGGTCACCCATTTCATGTTCAAAAAGCGGCATCAGCCCAACATCTACAAACGTTAGTTGATACTGAGGATCCAAGCGACCGAGAGTCTTAGCACGGTAGATATTTCCTGGGGCAAATTCCTCACGGTGCTCATTGAAAAAATTAGCAACTTTATCAGCCGATACCCTGTCTTCGAGTGTAGGCCTTTTAGTTGTGAAACTCCACCACTGAAGTTCTTCTCGGCAACATGCAAAAAGAATCGGAGCCCCAAATCCACGGTAGTCCGTAACCAACTTTTCAACTGATTGTTCGGTCAACAAATCCGCATCCACTCCTGCAACACATGCGCTTCGAGCATCGTAGGTTTGGTGTGCAAACCCAGCCAAATGGACCTGATGGGAGCCGGAAGCGTCTACATAAGAATAGTTCTCTTGCAAAAGAGGGGCGTGATAGCCGCACTTCTCCAAGTACGGACGCAGTTCTCGAGTTGTAATAAGTTTCTCACTGATAAGTACTCATCTCCTTTAATGCCCGACTGTTATATGCTGAAAAACTCGACCACACACTCTAATTATCGTTAATGTTAGCTTTCCTACGTTAATTTTGATACATTCCTAACTTCAGTAATACAATATCCAACCTCGCTATCGCCGTCAATTAAAAGAATTCCGCGATAATTCGTGTTATATGTTAAATTTTATGCCAAAAATTTACGAAAATTTATAATTCGGTGGTTTACAAAAAGTTGATTTCATGGTACAATAATAGACTATGAGTAAGAGTTATACAAATTATTCTTCAATTCAGGTGGTTCTTAGCCTTAGCTTACTGCTATTGCGCCGCCTGCCCCTGCGTCTGACGAAGCGAGACGTGGCGGCGGGCACGGCGCTATAAATCTTCCCCAACAAAAATCTATTGTTACTATTCTTTTTAACCACGGATTAGACAAACTTTACTGATTTTTTATTTGTTTTTAGTCCGCGTTAATCCGCGAAATCTGCGGTTAAAAAATAATTCGTAGCAATTTAACCCTGCTTGGAGCATAATTGGCAAGATTTTGTAGCCACGAATTAACACAAATGGGCACGAAGAAAAGAAAAAAATTAGAGTAAATTCGTGAAAATTCGTGGTTAAAAATATAAATCTGTGCAATCTGTGGTTTCAAAATTGGAGAAAAAGCAGATGTCCAAAGAAAAAGTTCAAATTTTCGACACAACCTTACGTGACGGCGAGCAGGCGGCCGGGACCCGATTGGGGGCAAGAGAAAAGCTGGAAATTGCCCGGCAGTTGGTCCGGCTGAACGTCGATATCATAGAGGCGGGATTCCCAGCCTCCTCACCCGAAGATTTCGAGGCGGTGCGTCTGATATCTGAACAAATTAAAGGGCCTGTCATTTGCGGCCTGACCCGGGCCATAAAGAACGATATTGAGGTCTGTCAAAAGGCCCTGAAAAAAGCCAAAAAGTCTCGCATCCATACCGGTATCGGCGTATCTGAGATTCACATCGCGGGAAAGTTCGCAGATGATAAATACGGCAAAACAATGGGCGAAAAGCAGGCCACTATCCTGAAGATGGCCGTCGAGGCGGTCAGGCATTCCGCTGGATATACCGACGACATCGAATTTTACGCTGAGGATTCCGGGCGGGCCGACCGGGCCTTTCTTTACGAGATTCTTGAGGCTGTTATTGACGCGGGCGCTACTGTCGTCAACATCCCCGACACCACGGGTTATTCAATGCCCGAACAGTACGGTGCTCTTATCCGGGACATTCGAGCCAATGTGCCAAACATTGCCAAGGCGACAATCAGCGTGCATTGCCATGACGATTTGGGAATGGCCGTGGCGAATTCGCTGGCCGGCGTAAAGAACGGCGCTCGCCAGGTCGAAGGAACTATAAACGGCGTCGGTGAACGGGCCGGCAACGCAGCTATTGAAGAGGTAGTAATGGCAATCCATACGCGGCGTGACTTCTTTGAAGAAGTCCAAACAAACATCAACACCCGCGAGTTCTATCGAACGAGTCGAATGGTGGCGGATATGTTGGGTATGCCGGTTCCTGCCAATAAAGCGATTGTGGGCCGCAATGCTTTTGCCCACAGTTCAGGAATTCACGTGGACGGATTTCTGAAAAAGCGGGAAACTTATGAGATTATGAGGCCTGAGACTATCGGCCTTGCCGAAAGTCGTGTTGTTCTGACAGCACGTACGGGACGTCACGGCCTTCAACATCGCCTCAAAGAGATGGGATATACATTATCTAAAGCGGAGTTGGACAAGACGTATGAACGATTTATAGCCGTTGCCGACAAGAAAACAGAAGTCTTTGACGATGACCTTGCGGCGATAATCAGCGATGAGATTCACGTCGTGGAACAGATTTACGAGCTGCAGTACCTGCACGTCGCCTGTGGGACCGGCACACTGCCGACCGCGAGCGTCAAAATAAAAACCAAGGACCAGACCAACCAGGCCGCCGCCTGCGGTGACGGCCCGGTGGATGCAGCATACGAAGCGATAAGGCTGGCAACGGGCTTGTCGCCTAAGCTCGAGAACTATTCGATCAGAGCTGTTACCAGCGGCAAAGAGGCACTCGGCGAAGCTACCGTCAGAATTACAGAGGACGGCAGGACCTTCATAGGCCGAGGTATCTCGACAGACATTATCGAAGCGAGTGCGCGGGCATATATCGACGCTATCAACAGAATGGTCTCGGCACAGAACAAAGGTCAGCAGCCCGAAGTAAAAGTGGAACCATAGTCTTGGAAATACGAAATTCGGATTTATGGCTTTTTACTATTAGGACTTTTGAATATTAAATGGAACGTTACTATACAGACAAGAATAGAGGTGTCATTCCCGCGAAAGCGGGAATCCAGCCATTTCATCAGTGTTTCCTGGACTCCTGCTTACGCAGGGTATGTGTTTAGCCAGGAAAAACGACGATTTTAGGCGTCTATTGAGGTTTTTGGATTTCCAAAGAGCCTAAAAAACACCTGAATTTGGTAATGACCGCCGTTTTTCGGCCAAAAACCTACATTTTCAGGCTAAACACGTACTACGCAGGAGTGACAATACGTTTGTTCCATTGTATATTCAAACATCAATAGGATGTGTGAAGCGTGGGTCATGTATGAAGAGTAATTAACTCACGGAGAGCAAAACAAGCCTATGGGAATGACGATAACTGAAAAGATATTGGCAAAGGCAGTCGGCAAGGAAAAAGTTGTGCCGGGTGAGCTTATCGATGCGAAAATTGATATTGTTATGTGCCATGATATTACAACGCCGCCGGCGATTTCGATGCTTGAAGAAAAAGGTATCGATAAGGTGTTCGACCGTGAAAAGATTGTTGTAACTCCGGACCATTTTCAGCCGGCCAAGGACATCAAAAGCGCCGAGCTTCATAAACGGCTCGACGGCTGGGCAAAACGACACAATATAAAATACTATTACAAAATCGGCAGAGCCGGGGTCTGTCATGCACTGCTGCCGGAACAGGGACATATTCGGCCGGGCGAAGTTATTGTCGGGCCCGACTCGCATACCTGCACATACGGAGCG
>JADFJC010000040.1 GCA_022566315.1 Planctomycetota bacterium | reverse complement strand
GTTTTGACGTCGCAGTTTTCGAGCCACATTGCTGAGCCATTGGCATAGACAAGCTCATCCGGGTTCAGTGCCGGTGTGGCCAGTAGCTTAGCGGCATCTTTGCGAGCCATAAATGCGGCGATAGAATCGATATTCGGAAAATAACTTACCGGCAGGTGTTGGCCAGTCGCATTGAAGAGGGCCTCGCGAATAGCTGATTTGGCAGCGGTGATGTTACCGTCGGCAGGAGGTCTGGTCTTGCGCGGCTTTGGTTCTTTTAACTTACTGCTGCAAAGCTTGATGACTTTGCGGACCAGCCGTAACGCAGCATCGGCGGTTTCTGAAGTAACAAAAAGGCCGTGTTTTTGCAGAATCATAACGGCGGGCTTTCTACCGAACTGTTTTTGATAATCGGCAACCAGTTGAGCGATTTTCTTTGCAAGCATAAAGCCGGGGTCAGTGTAAGGCACCCAAAGGGGCGGGAATGTTTCATTCTTAAAGAGCTTCTCAATCTCTGCTTTTCCATTTTTGGCATTTACGTATGCAGCCACTACAAGAGGATGCAGATGAATCACGCACTTATCAAGAAAAGAGTGCAGATGTGATTCCACAGATGGTCGGGTGCCACTGGTAACTTTATCATCGCAGGCGAGGAGCAGTCGATCTACTACTTCAGGTTCCCTTTTGCCGGCGTCAAGCTGTGCCAACGATTTATCTTCTATAATCGACAGGACGTCATCCAAACGAAGTCTCCGCCAGCCCTTTTTCGTATTCATATCCTTCAGGGCCGTACCGCTGGCTTTGATATACATATATTTGCCATCCGCGGTTTTTACAGATGTATTACCGCCTCCACCCTGAACAAGAGTAGTGTCTTTGCCTGTTTCATTCGAAATTCTTATCAAGTCTGCTAAAACTTTGTCCATTATCCTAAAGTTCCTTTCCAATTTATAGTTATTTTGCTTTGTCTTTCCACATCCATGGAGCGGCGGCGACAAACCATACTGCCGTGGCAACAAGCATTATCCATTTGACCGTATTCAACTCCAAGCGGCCTGCAAGGAGAATGATAGAGGGTAACGTTAAGGCAATCAGTGCCAGCAGCGAAATGATTTGTAAGATAGGACGCATGGTAATTTCTCCTTTTATTCCGCCACGGCCGGGCGGACTTTCTTCTGATAAAACTTGCTCAGGACGATATACAACAAGGCTGCGACAAACCAGCAGGGTAGTGAAACAAAGAAAATCTGTACGCCTGCGAACTTCACCAACACCCAAGCGGTTGCCAGAGTTACGAACCAGGCCAGGCCGGCGGCCCAGTTAAAGGTCTTTCCGCTCAGGTCGGCGTAGGAACTCTGTAAGCCAAACTTACGAATCAACCAGAAGTCCACAAAGATCACCGCACCCATGGGCATGAGGATCAGGCCGTAAAGGGCCACAAAGCCCAGCAGCTTCATTGCGATAGCCGGGAACATACCGGCGACTGTCGCAATGGCGCCGGTGATCAGCGTTACCTTGAAACGGGACGATTTGGGCGCCAGAGCCTGAAATGCCAGGCCTGCCCGGTAGATGGTCGGATTTGCGGTTGTCCACCCTGCAATGATCACACATAAAAGCCCCACCAGTCCCGCCGCTCGGTAGGCCAGCGGGCCGGGCAATACATCGGTATTGCTCGGATCCTGATGCAGTTGATAGGCATACAGAATTGAAGCGCTGATCCATGCCATAAAGTGTCCCACGTACATACCTGCACTGCTTGCCACGGCATACCAGCTCTTGTTGGCGAACCGGAATACAGACAGATCGCTCATGCCGATGTGCATCGCTATGTTGCAGAACCATGCGAAAAAGGTAACATGCCAGAACGTGAACTTGACCTGTCCTGCCAGGGGGGCACCGCCTTTCCATATTTGTGTCTTGGCCAAGCCCCAAACATCACCCAGTGAGCTGATTTCGGTGCCCGTTGCCTCGATGAACTGCCTAATACCCACGAAGCCAAAGACCAGAAACACGAGGACCATCCATGGAGCGGCCACGTTGGCAAACTTGGCCACTGTTTGATAGCCACAGGCGGCAACGATTGCAATGAGTCCACCGACAACGGCAACAGCTATAACCCAGCCGATACTGTTTGGATACAGGTCGTTTAGGCCCGGCATCTTGAAGTTGAACAAAACACCGACCGCCGTTGCTGAAACGGTTACCATCGCTCCTGCGAGAAAGCAGAACATTACGCCGTTGGCAAGGTTATAGACAGTTACAAGCCTGCGGCCACAGATCTTCTCCAGTTGATAGTAGAGTGTCAGACGCCTGCGCGTGGCGATAGGCGCACAAAGAAATATCCAGCTAAGGACTGCCAGGGCATTGCCGACGATAAGCCCCATGACCAGGTCAAAGGCGCTGACCCCTGAGGCCACAAACAGCGGCCCAATCATTAACTCGGTCCCGGCGCAATGCTCGCCGGCGTACATTCCGATGAAGCTCTTGAAGCCGAGCAGTGCATTCTTAGGTACCGGCTCGCGCTCAAACTCACTTCCTGCTTGCGTTTGCTGCGACTGCTGTTCTGTATCCATGCCGTTTCTCTTACTATTAACTGTGAACCGTCTATGCTCTACCGGCGCTTGCTGAGAACATCCTTGTCGTAGGCTTTGACCTCATCCAGCCATGCTTGGCCTGCCGGAACTTCCTTCTTTATGCAGTAGTAGTCCCAGACAGCTCCGAAAGGCAGGGTCTTTAACTCTTCCAGTATAGCCAGGCGTCCCGTGTAGTCGCCATTGATTTCAATCTCGCGCAGCTTTTCTGTCGGCTCCAGCAGGGCAATAAGCAGGGCCTTGAGCATACAACGTGTGCCTATTACCCAGGCGGCCACGCGGTTAATGCTGGCGTCAAAAAAGTCAAGGCCGATGTGCACCCTTTGAAGATAATCGCCCCGAATTAGCTCTTCAGCGATGGCACGCAGCTCGTCCGAGAGAATAACCACGTGGTCGCTGTCCCAGCGTACGCCCCTGCTGACGTGAAGCAGTATTTCATCGAGAAACATCAGCACGGATGATATCTTGTCAGAGACAACCTCGGTCGGATGAAAATGTCCCGTGTCCAGGCACAGCAGTGTTTTATTTTCGATAGCATAACCCAAATAGAATTCATGGGAGCCGACGACATAACTTTCCGAGCCGATGCCGAAGAGTTTGCTTTCCACCGAATCGAGAAGACAGGTTTTGTCCATCGATTCGGCGAATATCTCATCAAGCGATTTTCTGAGTCGCTCGCGAGGTCCCTTGCGGTCAACCGGTATATCCTTATATCCATCCGGAATCCATAAGTTCGTTACACAGGGTGTGCCTAATTCCTTTCCCATTGCAGAGCCGATTTTTCGGCACACGCTGCCGTGCTCGACCCAGAAGCGGCGTGTCCCTTCGTCTGCGCTGGACAATGTGAAACCGCTCTCGGCCTTCGGATGTGAAAAGAAGGTGCCGTTAAAATCCATTCCCAGGCCGTTTGCCTTGGCCCAGTCAATCCACGCTGCAAAATGCTCCGCGGACAGTTCGTTACGCTCGACTTTGCCTTTGGTCTCTGCGTACATTGCATGCAGGTTCAGCCGATGTTTACCCGGTATCAAGCTCAACGCCTTTTCCAAATCCATCCGCAGCTCATCGGCGGTTCGTGCCTTGCCGGGATAGGCGCCTGTGGCCATTATGCCGCCACCGCTGAGGCCTTCTTCAGTCTTTTCAAATCCGCCAACATCATCCCCCTGCCAACAGTGCAGTGATATTGCTGTGCTGCTCAGCCGTTCCATCGCCGTCTCGGTATCAACGCCAAGCTCAGCGTAGCGCTGCCTTGCCTGCTCGTATGCTTTTTCAATGTTTCTTGTATCAGCCATTTTGCTTCGACCTTTTTAAAACTTAAAATCTGCAATCACTACTCGATTTTCAGAGAATCTCTGCCCGGCAGTTTTGGAAACGGCGCATGAGGCTCGGCTTGATACCAGAACGCAACCGAAGAAAGGTCATCTTTTAGAGGCAGATACCTTCCCTCGCTTTTCCAGCCCAGCGCCTGCATTGTAACTTTCAGGTCCTCTTCAAATCTGACAGGGTCCATAATGTGCCAGCGGTATAGCCCAAAACGCGGCTGTGTTTCGGACTCTATCACCTGCGGCATCCCCGCGTAAGGACTGCTGAATTCCTGATACCCTCTGCCCTGGAATTTGCTAAAACCATAAGAGCCGCAGAAGTAATCTTCCGTACCGGTCCCGCAAATCGTGGGAAATTTCGTGTCACCATCCATAAAGAACTTAATTTCACCTTCACCCCACCAGCCGGGACTGTTTGAGCCCCAGGTCATATAAGTTCCAACGTAGTGGCCTTTTCCAAGTACGCCGTCAAGAATGGTATAATCCTGCTTGTCAGGAAGTGGATTTACCCGGCGAAACTGGGCGTGAAAATAAGCCGCGTCTTTGGGGACATCAGTCAGCGTGTAGTCGATTTGGTAATACAGTACCATCGGCTTCTCATCGATATTAGTCATAGTAATCTTAAAGCTTTTGCGAAACGGCATTACCCAATAACAGTTGAATCCGCTCTTGGGATTGACGCAGACCGCCAGGGAGTTGACCCCAACATACTGGCCCATACCGCATGCGAAGAAGTCGCCTGCCGGGCATTCCACAGAGGGTTTTTCTTCACCATCCCAGTAAATTCGCAGAATGTTAAAGCGATTGTTCCCTGTCGGAGTCATCCATATATGCTGGATGGCGCCGCAGCCTTTGATGTCAGCCATTAGAAAGGTTTGGCCCGGTTTAATTCTGACAGAAGGAGAAACTTTCCAGGTCTGGCCTAATTCACGGGCTGCACTTGCTCCGGTACCCTCGGTTGCCATTCCTCCCTTACCTTTTTCGCCGGTGAAGTTCTCCGGACTAACCGAGCGTGTCTGGGCATAGGACAAACGAGCCAGATTTCCCAAGCCCATTTCCAGGCCGTTGAATCCTGATTGCTGCCCATCACAGCCGGCCATTAAAAAAGCCACCAACCAAAGCCCACAAATCAAACAAACGTTAGGTCTTTTTGTCCACCTTCCAAATTTCCTGATTAGTTTCGTTAGACGTTCCATAATTTGTCCTTTCCTGATTGGTTATCCCCCTTTCTAAGAATTTTGATACATTTCCAACAATTTCTGCTCCGCTTCTTTCGTCCAGAGGCCATCATTTAAACACTGAGCAACATGAGGCATTTTTTCGTTCATCTTCTCAAGCGGCACCAACGGCAAATCTTTACAGGCCGGATAAACAACAATCTTACCTGCTATCGAACGGTTCTCGACCGCCCGTATTCCGTTGGTCGCACCGGCAAGCCCGCAAACAGCGGCAACGCTGAGATTGGTATCGAGCCGTCCGGATTCGGCCTTTTCCAGCATTCGTTTCATATCCTCTAAAGTTGAGCCGCTGGTGCCAATGAAATACAACTGTTTTTCTATGTAAGCATCCAGGTCAATCCTGGCGGTAACCGTGGCAGGGATGCCGGCGAAGATATTTATCAGCCCCCGCTCGGCGGCATTAGGAACCGAAGCAGCAACCAAAGCTGGTATCGGCGCCATCAAAGCGGTGTAGTCAAATGCCTCGGTAATCTTGTCTTTCAAGGGATTGTACGCCTTATATGTAACAGCGTTTTTCTGGGCTAAAGGCCCGGCAATCCTTGTCAATGTGGCCAGCCGATTGTCATCCACATCAGATGCAAAAACGCTGACGCCCTCAACGCCCTGACAAATGTTGCGGATTACGTGCATCATACCCATGGGGCCGCCTGCGCCGACAACATTAATCTTGTCACCGGGACGAATCTCATCGGTATCGGGAATCACGTCCATAGACTCAGCCGGGTCCGAACCTGTAGTGCCAACTATTCGAATACCACCATAGTGAACCCGCCCAACCGTCGTAACAACATCCCTGCCGAATTTGTCGCCGCAAAGAACGATATTGAGAAGACCATTCAAAGCAACTTTCGCAAACAATGTTTCAACAACCTTAGCATCAGAGCCAAAATAGATTATGTCATCATAGCCGAAATCAGTAAGTGCTGATATGCTCGTGGCCCTGTCTGCGGCAAGCTCTAATCCAGCCGGTATTGGTGCCTCTGAGAGCCAGGTTATTTGCCTCGGCCTTCCGTATCGACTAAACAAATTTTGAAAAGTATTTTCGGTTACCTCAGTATCAGCAACTATGAGCATATTCCCATCTGTTTTCAAACTCGTGCGTTCGGTTGACACGTAGGCATCCTCAACGCAGGCCCACGGCTCTACGAGAGCTATAGCCGAACTGGAAAGCTCCTCGCCGACGGGCAAAAGCATCGAGTCGCCCTGCGGTGAGGTTATGACCCTTTCGTCCATCAACACATATTCGGCAAGAGCGCCTTCGAAATTGTATCCGAACGCTCCATTTGAACTGGCGGTGCGCAGCCAGCGGTAATCCGTCTGTACGAGATAACGCTCGCCGGGTTTAAAATTTTCCACCCTGGGGCCGACCGCCTCGATTCTGACTACAGTTTCGTGGCCTGGCACCGTCGGGGCTTCGCCGGGGACATAGCTGGGTATCTCCTTTAGCACTTCGGGGGCAATGCCGGAAACTATTTTACTCTTGCGGACATGGTTGGAGAATTGCTTCAGCAATTTTAGGTCGGAAAAACAAAGCCCAACCGCCTCGACTCGACAAAGAATCTGGTGCCTGCCCGGATTGAAAACCTCCTTGGACTTATTCAGGACAAGCTCATCAGGCCCAACCAACTGCACAGCATATTGCGTTTTCGGTATGTTTGCCATACTTCGTCTCTCGTCCCTCGTGTTTCGAATCACGAGTTACGGGTTAGTATATTTAATATTTCCTTAGCGGTTACATCCTTACTTAGACCACCAAGTTTATCTTCGTATTGCGGCTCAAGTATGTTTCCAAGCTCTTCAAAGAATTCGTTTTTGTCCGCAACGCTTTTAAAGTTTTTCTTTGCCCAGTCGCTGGTATAGCCTAATCCGCACTTTTGTTGAAGTACCGAATGGGCATAAACGATGTGGGCGCCTTTGAGAAATACCGGCACTAACGGCGAAAGCTCCGCTGTCTTGAAGTTGTCCACGAACTTCTGTCCGGGGCTGTTCATCTCCGTGCCCTCTACAACCGGCAGATGCAGCTTCTGGGCTAATTCCACAACCTGGTAGAGGTTCTCAATCTTTTCGCTTTTTGCGCCCGGTGTATAGTTTCGGTCCGGGATAACGTTGATAGCCGCGGCACCGGTGCTCATAGCTACATCCAAAAGTTCTTCGATGTCCTTTTCACCTTCGCTGGTGCCGTCCAGCCAGGTCAAAGTTGGAATTGCCCCTGCTGCGAGTAAAAACCGGTTGGTATCAGCCATCAGAGGAAATGAGCCTTTATCCGGCAGCACATATCCGACGCCGCCGCGTTTCATAGTTTTCGCTCGAATTGCATCCAGCAATTCTCTGCCCTGGGGCAATGCCGACGATTCAATCTCAACACCTAATTTCTCAGACCAGAATTTGGAGAGCTTATCATCATCGAGAAATACTTCTTTTGCCTTACGCGCATAGGCCAGACACATATGTCTCTCGGTAGCGTTGCCGCCCGGGGTCAAAACAAGCACGTCCTTTTCGTAATCCAGCTCCACCGGCTTTAAGTGTTTATTCACCCGCCCCATCAAACCCTGATTTCTCTGCTGTGCAGTTTGGCGAAGATTCAGCAGGAACTGTTTTTGCTCACCGCCCAGTGTGGCTCTCGGAAACCCTACTCCCATATGGTACGTGATGCCCGGCTCACCGGGCGATGTCATTACTCTGGTGGCAAATTCCGGCACAAAGACCCGTGTCTCCATGCCGGCACAGGCCTTCAGGCCGAGCGTCTTGCCCGCCTCGAGGAATTCTTCCAGAGCATCCAACACATCAAAATCCACCACTTCTGCAACGGCTAATCCGGCTTTGTGAGCTAACCAGGCAAATTTGCTCGGCGAATAGCCATAGGTGTTATAAGAAAAAAAAGTATGACAGTGTAGGTTGACATCTGTGCCGGCTCTGGGCAAAGTGATTTCACCTGCCTGGACCTTTTCACATAGCGCCGTCAGAGCTTGCTTTCTTTCGCCGGGGTCGAAACTATCCAGCCTGCTTTCGAGTTCTTCAATCAACATAAATCTTTCTATTGTGGGTAATTTCCTTACGCACTTACGAGTTATGCACTTTTTTGTATTGTTCATCCCAGAGCGAGGCATCCTTGGGCTGATATTCTTTAAGGTCAAATGAATTGCGGACGATTTCTCTGACCTGGGCCAGAGATTGTATCTGTCCTGTGGCCTTGGCCTGCATCAGGATATTGCCGCTGGCCGTGGCCTCTATCGGGCCGGTGATTACCTTCTTGCCAAGGGCATTGGCCGTGAACTGACAGAGCAGCTCATTTTGTATGCCGCCGCCGACAATGTGCAGTATCTCAATCGTACTTCCTGTAGCATCTTCGATAGCTTCGGCCACGGAGCGATACTTTAAGGCAAGGCTTTCCAGTATCGTTCTTATCATTTGCCCCTTGTCGTCGATTGGTTTTTGGCCTGCCTCGGCGAGATAGTCATTTATTCTTTTGGGCATATCTCCGGGCGCAAGGAATCCGCTGTAATCAACTTCAATATGACTGGCGAACGGTTCGGCTTTCTCCGCCAGAGCTGCCATCTCCCCATAGGACAGGTCAGTCCCTTCACGCTGCCATTGCCTTTTGCATTCCTGCATCAGCCATAATCCCATTATGTTTTTGAGAAACCGAATTGTATTTTCAACTCCGCCCTCATTTGTAAACTCGTATTCAAAGGTTTTTTCATTGACAATCGCCTGCGGCACTTCAACGCCCATAAGGGACCAGGTTCCGGATGAAAGATACGCCCAGTTAGCATCCCCGGCAGCCGGCACAGCGACGACGGCTGAAGCAGTGTCGTGCGAGCCGATGGCAATAACCGGAATAGGTCCACATCTAAGCTCTCTTCCAATCACGGCGGCCAACTGGCCCACAATCGTTCCGGGCTCGACGATTTTCGGCATGATGCCAATCGGCAAAGATAGTTTATCCAGAACATCTTTGGACCATTGGCTGGTTCTCATATCCATAAATTGCGATGTGCTGGCAAGACTGTATTCGGCGAAAATCTTGCCGCACAGAAAGTACGAGACCAAATCAGCAATAAAAATCAGATTCGCAGCTTTGGCTAAGGCAATCGAATTATTCAGGCGCATTGCGAGCAGTTGATAAACGCTGTTGAACTGCAAAAACTGTACGCCGGTGTTTTCATAAATGTCGCGTTTGCTCATCATCTCAAACGCCCTTTTCTTCATCCCATTTGTCTGGCTGTCTCGATAATGATAAGGATTTTCAATGAGTTTGCCATCGACGTCGAGCAGGCCGAAATCAACGCCCCAGCTATCGACGCCGATGCCCCATACCTGAGCGACTGCCACTCTTGTCGCTTTGCTAATACCGGTCTTGACTTCGTAAAACAGCCTGTCAAAATCCCAGCGCAGTGAGCCGTGCTCTTCGATGGGCCCATTATCGAAACGATGGATTTCTTCGAGAACAAGTTTACGTGCCGAAACCGAGCCAAGCATTACTCTGCCGCTCTCGGCACCGAGGTCAACGGCGATATATTTTTTTATTTCCGCCATCGTCAGCTCCTTATTATAAGTATTTAGTCCTGAAGAAATGACTTTATAACCCAGATTCTTTGCTATTGCAAATCGAAAATCAAGGTATGGAAAAAGGAGATTGAGAATACACCTTGAGTTTGTAGCAGAATTAGTTCTGCTGGAAGCGTATTTTTGCCTGTCCGATGAGATAAAAACTTCCGGTAATACAAATCAGGTCTTCTTTGCTGACAGCGCTTTTGGCGATCTGCAGTGCCTGGTCCAAAGTGGGGGCGGTCTGGTACATCTTTCCGCATATCTCGGTGTATATCTCACCCAAATCTTCCGGCGACATTGCTTTGGGTGAGTTGCTGCAGGTGAAAATTACCTTGTCAGCGCCGTATTGTAATCTTTCCAGCATTCCTTTGACGTCTTTGTCAACATTGCAGCCGAAGATTACGACCATAGAATCATAAGGAATATTCTGACCTATTGCGTGAATCAGGGCATGAATGCTTGCGGCATTGTGAGCGGCATCAATCATAATTCTGGGGTCGTCCCAAATCATCTCCATTCGGCCTGCCAAAAAGACCTTATGAAGTCCCTCAGTGGCCTTGTCGTTGTCTATCTTGTAGCCGGCCGATTTGAGTTTATCCAGCAAAGCTAAGGCAAGGCCGCAGTTGATTGCCTGATGTTTGCCGTGCAGCGGCACCCGCAGATGCTCAAATTTACTGGTCGCGGTTGTCAGGCAGATTCTCGTGTGCGGGCCGTGCTCTCGCGAGGTTTCAAATCGTTGCGAAAAATCAATATCGTCGCCGGTTACGCTCAAAGGCGCTTTGACAGCGGTAGCCTGCGATTTCAGGACACGCATCGCCGAGGGTTCCTGCTGAACGGTAATAGCCGGGACACCACGCTTGAAAATGCCCGCTTTCTCCTTTGCGATGCTGTCAATATTGTCCCCAAGCAGGTTCTGATGGTCAATACTTAAACTGGTTATGCCGATGACTTTGGGCTTAATAACGTTTGTGCTGTCGAGTCTGCCGCCCAAACCGGTCTCAATCACGGCAATATTAACTGCCCTATCGAGAAAATACATAAACGCCAAAGCCGTCATAATCTCGAAGAAAGTGGGAGGGTCGGTCTTTGATATCTTCTCAACCGGAGCGTAAATGCGGTTCAGTAAGCCGCACATTTCCGAGTCGCTAATCATTTTTGCATTGACCGTTATCCGCTCGTGCAGGTGTACCAGGTGTGGCGATGTGTATAGTCCGACGTCGTAGCTGTTCGCTTCGAGCATCCTGGCTAACATCGTGGCTGTTGAACCCTTTCCTTTTGTGCCGGCTATATGGACTGTATGGATTTTCTTGTGTGGATTGCCCAATAACGACAGCAGTTTTTGCATCCTTTTGAGGTTGAACGTCGTAACGTTATAGCGCAGACGCTCCTGCTTTTCGTAGTCAGTCCTCGCAAAGAGGTAGTCAATGGCCTGCTGATAGCTCCTAAAAGCCTTTTTGCTCTTGACCCTGGCAACCTTGGTGGAGGATTTTTTCTTTCGTTTCTTTCCGGTTGTTTTTATTGTTCTTGCCATACAAATTTCACTATAGCAATTATAGCGGTCAAAACCACGATAGTCAAGTCGGAACCCTAAAAAACACCGCAAATATAGCCGGGCAAAGGAATATAGGACCTTGTAAATAAAGAGGTTACAAATAATTTAATTTTATATTGTTATCTTTTAAAAAGTGCTTTTACATCAGATATACTAAATATTTAACCACTTTTACTTATAATAAGGCTGTATTCGCTAAGATTATCCATCGGCAGCCTGACTTTGATAGTTTCTCGGTGGTTAATCTGAGTTACTGTCTATATAATTGCCGGCGTGAATACAACAAAGCCAAAACAAGCTTTTACCTTTGCTCTGCAGGGCTTAAACCAGCTTCTTTGGCCAGCAGTATGTATCAATTGCGGCGAAAACATCTGTGAAACAGATAACAACCTGTGCAAGAACTGCTGGGACCAGCTTCTGGCCTGTATGGGCGCCGATTACTGCGGGCGCTGCGGCCGAGATGCCAGTAAATTTGCACTGCTGGAAGGCGCCTGCCCCGATTGCCTGGGCAAAGAGATTCACTTTGACCGGATAGCCCGCAGCGGAGTTTATAGAAAGGCCCTGCAAAAAATGATATTGGCCTTCAAAAATGGACGAACAGAACTTGATTCAGCGGTAGGTTTTTTGGGCAATTCCTCTTTGCAGGGAAGCGGCTTTTATAATGATATAGAACTTTTCGTTCCTGTACCTCTGCACTGGTCGAGGCGATTGGCTCGCGGCTACAATCAATCGCAGGTTTTAATCAGGAAATTAAAGCATCCCACAGCCCAAATCAGCACAGAGCTTGTCCGAATCCGCCGAACCAAATCACAGCCGGCAATGGCGAGTCCCTCCGCACGCGCTAAAAATGTCGCCGATGCTTTTGCCGTTCGTTACGGGCATAATTTCACCGAGCGAAAGATTTGTCTTGTCGATGATATCAAAACAACCGGTGCAACTCTGAACGAGTGCGCAAAAACATTGAAACAAGCCGGTGCTTCAAAAGTCTTTGCGTTAGTTTTAGCCGTTGCCGGCCAAAATATTAGCTAACTACGGTTGCAGAAAAACTACAGTTAAAGAAAGGAAACAAAATATGGCTAACACAAAACAAACGGTAGTCATAAAGGTAATGGTTTTTTTGTTCATCATAGGTACGGTCCCAGGCAAGACAATCGATGCAGACTGGCTCGTTACGCAAATTAAAGAGCCGGTTAAGATTGAAAAACGTCTCGATGGCAGGGAAATTGTTCTGAGCAATGGGCTTATCAGCCGGACATTTCGCCTCCGGCCCAATGCGGCTACCGTCGCCTACGATAACCTGATGACCGGCCAATCTATCATCCGCGGAATTAAGCCTGAAGCAATAGTCGAACTCAATGGACGCAAGTATGAAGTCGGCGGCTTGCAAGGGCAGGTCGAGTACGCATACCTGCTGGCCAAGCGGGTTGATTCTTTGAGCAGCAATCCCGATGCTTTTCAGTTCAGGGGTTTTGAAGTCGGCAGAATAAAAGAACGTTTCGCCTGGAAACGCAAGCGCTACTCGGCCAAGTTGCCCTGGCCTCCACTCGGAAAAACGCTGACGCTGCATTTCAAACCGCCGGGCGATAAGCTCAAAGGACTGACCCTCTCAATCCATTATGAAATGTACCAGGGAATTCCTCTGCTGGCAAAGTGGCTGACAATCCACAACGGCAGCGATGAACCGGTCAGACTCAATACGTTTATCAGCGAGATCCTGGCAGCAGTAGAGTACGAGTCATTGGTGGAACAACCTGAACGGTGGGAGTATCCGAATATTCATGTCGATAGCGATTACGCCTTTCACGGAGGGGACCCGAAAAGCGCCAATAAAACAACATATTGGATTGCTGACCCACAGTACAGTACGCAGGTCAACTATATGCGAAAGGCACCGCTGATGTTAGAGACTCGGCCGCCAATTGGCCCTGATGTGGTTATTGAGCCTGGCAAAATGTTTGAATCCTTTCGAGTGTTTGAGTTAATCTATGACAGCACTGAACGCGAACGCAAGGGTTTGGCGCTGCGGAGGATGTACCGGACCATCGCACCGTGGGCCACAGAAAATCCAATCATCATGCACGTTCGTCGCGCGAACCCCAAAGCGGTGCGCCTGGCAATCGACCAGTGCGCTGAGGTCGGGTTCGAGATGGTCATAATGACCTTTGGCAGCGGTTTTAATATGGAAAACATCGACCCGGATTACATATCGCAAATTAAAGAATTAGTCGATTATGCCCACAGTAAAAACATTGAGCTTGGCGGGTATTCGCTTTTGGCCAGTCGCAAGATAAGTGATAAACACGATGTTATTAATCCGAAAACAGGTAAACCCGGCGGCGCGATTTTCGGAAATTCGCCGTGTCTGTGCAGCGGATGGGGTGCTGAGTACTTTAGAAAAATCAAAATCTTCATCGAACAAACGGGCTTAGACCTGCTCGAACACGATGGTTCTTATCCCGGTGACGTTTGCGCCTCGAGGAGCCATCCGGGGCATCGCGGGCTCAATGATTCGCAATGGAAACAGTGGAAGAAGATTACCAATTTCTACAAGTGGTGCCGCAGCAGGGGGGTCTATCTGAATGTTCCGGACTGGTATTTTCTGAACGGCTCGAACAAAAGTGCTATGGGCTACCGTGAGACCAACTGGTCACTGCCGCGGGAAAGGCAGATTATCCTCGGCCGACAAAACATATTCGACGGCACCTGGAAGAAAACGCCAAGCATGGGCTGGATGTTTGTGCCGCTGGTACAGTACCATGGTGGTGGAGCCGCAGCCACACTCGAACCGCTGTCCGAACACCTTGACGCTTATGGTGCGCATCTTGGGCAGAACTTCGGCTCAGGCGTACAGGCCTGCTACCGCGGGCCACGTTTGTATGACACTGATGAAACAAAAGCACTCGTTAAAAAATGGGTGGACTTTTACAAAGAGTACCGTGATATACTCGACTCAGACATCATTCATGTACGCAGACCCGATGGACGTGACATCGATTGTATTCTGCACGTCAATCCGCAACTGAAGCGAAAGGGCCTGGCAATGGTCTATAATCCTCTGGATCAGACGGTCAGAAAACAATTGGAACTTCCGCTGTACTATACGGGACTTACCAAGACAGCGAGTATTCGTGAGCAACAGGGCAAGAGCAGGAAGTATAAACTTGATCGCGAATATAATGTCAAGATCCCGATTAACATAGCCCCCAAGGGTATTACCTGGTTTGTTGTCGAATAGTGACAGCTTAAGTCAAGTGAAAGCCTGACTAAACTTATAAAACGGTTACAGCTTTTCGTGCTTTACTACTGCTCGGTAGAGGCCGTTGATGCGTTTGCCGTCAACGATTGTGGGGGAATATTTTTCGTTTCTCGGCTGAAGACGAATTTTATTATCCGACTCGAAGAACACCCTCTTGAAAGTCGTCTCGTGCGGCATTGCAAAACGGACAAAGCAGTCATCGCCGTTATGCACCTCGGCTGCGGGTGAGAATATCACTATATCACCCTCGCGGAACTTCGGCTCCATCGAATCGCCGACAACGCGGACGGCAAATGCGTTCGGGTCGTGCATGTCCGGACAGCGAATGTAATCATCGGCTATGCCCACAGGATAGTCCAGGTCATTGAAATCACTCGGATAGCCGGCTGAAACCTTGTTTATCACGGGCACTAATCGACCGGCTGCCAGAGGTAACTTGTCCTGCTCGATGTTCAAGTCGCTTTGGGCAAGAAGCTTGCTGAGCCGGCTTGCATCAATCTTTTCATCAACGAGATTTTTGACAATCTGCCGCCATTTCTGACTTTCAGCCTCAGCGGATTCATATTCCTGACGAACATCGGCAGGAAGACCTTCTATATGAGCAATGTGCAGCAGCAGACCCGGCTCAAACTCAAGTATCTTCTCAAGCCCGGTCAGCAGCTTGTCACCGGGCGGATTTTTAACCTTGCCGGTCTCAATAGTGGACAAGTACGGCTTGGAAAAACCAATGCGATTACTGACTTCGTCCAGAGTCAGATTTAACTGCTCACGTTTTTTTCTTATTATTTGCCCCAGAGACATATCGAATCCTCAAATTTTTCAATCACTAATTAACTTCTATAAGCTCATAACTGGTGCTTCCCAGGCCGATGCGCTCGGCGTGTTCAATCTGGTAACGCGGGTCGAGCTTGTCATTCTCTACCAGCTCTGCAAGTTTCCGGCCTGCTTTGTTTTCCACTAAATCCAGCGTTGCCTTATCGACAGCTACAGGGTCGGTTGAGGCAACTATGCCGATATCATCAACTATTTTATCCATATTCGGCGTGCTAAAACAATCACAATCTTTGGTAACTGACAGTAAAAAATTGAAAAATGCAGCCTTGTTTTCTTTGCCCTTCAGTGTCCCCAGTGCGTGTTCAGCGATACTTTTTTGTAATACTTCACATTCTGGGCCCCAGTTGCATTTGACGGCAGCGAATCTGCACATTGCCATACACTCTGCACAGCCGATACATTTGTCCTGGTCGATGTGTGCCTTGAGGTCGTCAAGCGTAATTGCATCGGCGGGACAATGCTCAAAACATACGCCGCAACGTGTACAGTCGTCGCTGATGCTGAGCTTAAGAGCGGCGTGCTGTTTCATCTTGCCTCTTTTGCTCGCGCAACCCATTCCTAACGTTTTCAGCGTACCTGCCGCACACGCTGCAGGATGGCCGGTAAAATGAGCCACCGAAAGGAGCGAATGGCATTGAACTATACCTGCCGCAATGAAAACTTTTTTATCTATTTCGCCGTTGATATTAACCGGTATCTCAGTTGTTCCGAACAACCCATCAGGCACAATGAAGGGTATCCCTAATCCTTCTAAGCTAAAGCCGTGCTTGGCAGCCAAAACAGCATGGTCGATGGCATTGTGTCTTCGCCCGACATATAAGGTGGTAGTATCGGTTACGAATGGTTTTGTTTTCAATGCAAGCAGCTCATCCACAAGTCCTTTGATGCACGGAGCTGTTATGTATGTGTTGTTATTACCTTCTCCAACGTGAACCTTAACCGCCGTGAAATCATTTTCCTTAAAGCATTCTGCAAAATTGCCGGCCTTAAACAATTTGCGTGCCTTTTTGGAAATCACCTTCTCGCCGTCATTGGTAGAAGCTTTAATAAAATATACTTTGGAACTCATAAAAATCACCAGTTAGGATTAATGACATTTTCTAACCATCTTGTAACGAGCCAGTCCAGTAGAACGTTATCGCAATTATATTGTTTTTTCCTTTGTTGGCAAGTCGCTATTTTTATCAATTGTGACTGTAAGATGGGGAAGAAAAAACTCATGATGGTTGCAATTTTATGACAAATGTGATATTTTAGTGAAATCGAGAGACTTTAGCTGTGTTGCTCGGTGTTGTATATGAGAATGTAAGATACTTAGGTTCTGAATAAAAGGATTCTCTGATGAAGAAAACGACTCTGTACGTGCTAATGGCGTCAGCCTGTCTTTTCGGACTTACAATTTTCGCCGGCTGTAAGAAAAATCCTCCGCCCGAGGAGACAAGACGGGCCTCTGCCGACAATGCCGGCGATGAGATTGAAACACCTGACAGAATCGAGTTGCGAATTCTATATGTCGGCCATCCCGGCTCCGAGCGCGAAAAAGATTTCGCTGACTTTCTCACCGCGCACTTCAAACTGGTCGAAACAGGCGACCTTGCCAATTTTGAAGAAAACCAAGCCGAGCAATTCGATGTTACCATCTTCGATTATGACGGCGACCCCTTCAAGGCCCCACGCCCGAACATTTCCCGCAATTATTCCAGAGCCACCGTCACCCTCGGAGTAGTTGGAGCATTGATATGTGATGGTCAAAATCTCAAGCCCGGCTATTTGTGACGCTGCCTGAAAGACGTGGCCCATGTTGGGTCACATGAACACAAGGTCTTCAACGAACCATTCAAAGTGGAGCCGGAGGTCGAACTATTGGACACGCCCGGCAACTATCGAAGGTATCCTCATCCGGAGAATCTACCTGACAAAATAGAAGTGTGGCGAATCCACAAGCCCGGTAAATCCTACGGTGGTGTCGTCGTGCGAGGCTATGACTTTGGCGAATCCGGTGACGCCGAGGTCCTTGCTCCAGGTTTCAACACCGCCAAAGAATACGGTGCAGTGGCTGTAGGCCGCCACGCAAACTTCCTCCAGTGGGGATATGCAGGCAGCCCTTCGAAAATGACCGAAGCTGGGCGAAAATTCTTCATTAATTGCATAGCGTACATAAGCGCCTTCGACGGAAAAACTCCTCTCGTCCGCCCAAAATCAGCTCACCGAACCAACGCTGTCTGGTATGCCTCGCTGATTAAGAAGGTAAAGGACAAGGGCTTCTTCGACTCAACTTTCTCGGCCGAACTAATGGAAGAGTACAAAGACAATCCCGACGCCCTCGTAAAGTACTACTGGGACAACTTCAAACTTATTTACAAGGACAAAGTATTCCGCATCGACACCGAACTGAAATCGCTGGGCTTCGACTCCAATTGGAGCATGAGCACCCTCGAAAAACTCATCGCACTGCGTTCAGATCAAACCAGCGGTGATACTGTTCAAAAGCTGCTCACTCGCTATACGGAGCAGTCCTTCACCGGCGCAACCCAATGGCGGCGATGGTTTGAAAGCAACAAAGGCAGAATCTATTTCAGTGACATCGGCGGATACAAGTTTCTTGTTGTTCCACCCGGCAAGCTGGACAAGTAAGACTTTGCATAGTGTTCTGCCATTCTTGGTTTGATGAGTCCAGCACCAATTAGGCGTGAGCCTAAGCTCAATTGGTGCTGGACTCACAGGGGCAGCATTCTCTTTACCAGAGCTTTCACAACATGTGCTCAAGCAGTATTTTCAGGCCGATGCCGACAAGTACTAATCCGCCGAAGGCTTCAATTTTGTTTTCGAAAAAATGTCCGAATTTTTTGCCGATGCAAACGCCAAGGTATGACAGCACAAAAGTTACCATGCCTATGACTATCACCGCAGTAATAATGGAGCTGGTGATAAGTGAAAGCGTAACGCCAATCGCCAGGGCATCGATACTGGTCGCAATGGACAGAACCAGCAAAACAAAGATATTCGACGGGTCAAAATTTTCCTTGACCGATTTTATCTTGAACGACTCATAAATCATTTTTCCACCGACCGCGCTCAAAAGGCCAAAGGCCACCCAATGGTCATAATCTGCTATGTATTCTTTTATACTCAACCCCGCCAGAAAACCTATCAACGGCATAAACGCCTGAAAGCCGCCGAAGAAAACAGCTATTCGCAAGGCGTGCTTTACGTGCAACTGCTTGTATGCACTGCCGCTAACAATAGAGACTGCGAAAGCGTCTATTGCCAGTCCAACGGCTATTACTATGATTGTAACCAAATCCATAAAACGCCTTCAGAAGGTTCCTGTTTCTACTCGGCTTTTATTATGCCGTCGTTAGTCAGGTCTTCGCTAATCTTTTGGCCGGGTTTGACAACCAGGAACTCACTGTCGTGCCAGTCGCCGTCAACAAGCTTCTGCATAAGGACGGGGCTGCCCTTTAGCTCGTCGTAGTTCCAGCGAAGAAATTCGGCGCAGCGTTTCGTGTAATTTTTATACTCATCCAAATCGACAAATCCCCAATCGATATACGTTGCCCAACCATACTCCTTTATCCACTTTTGCTCGACTTCCATCAGATATTGGGCGTTATCGTCCCCGTATTTTTCCTTATACTCTTTGAGCTTTTTTTCATAGCGTTCCTCACTGGGCTGCTCGTCGGATTCTATCCAGCCGGGGCTATACCAATACACACCACGGTGGGAGTCGAAGTATTCCTGGTATTTGTCTTTCGAGCCAAGCAGAAGTGTAATGCAGTCATGGCCCCGCGGGGCAACAATGGGGATTTTCGCCGACAATCCTACGATGCCATTACTGCAAAGGCCGTAACCAAGCAGCGAAGCATCGTAGGGGCGTCCCTGAATGTCGCAGGTATTATCGAGAGCTTTCTGAACTTCCCGGCGAAGCTTTTTCGGCTCATCATGCAGACCCTGCTCCATCAAAACTATATCGACAACATTTTTCGAGCGGGCAGCGCAAAAGTACGCTTCTCTCTGCATTACTTTACAGGTTATAAACTGAAGTCTCATCTACGGTTTGCACACCTTGCAGGGTCTTTTGCCGGCCTTTATCACTTCGTCTTTGCTGTTGTAACCTACGAGGTTTTCCGGCTTGATTCTCTTTGTCCAGCGACACCCGGGCTTATGGAAGACCTTACTGCTTTTGGATGCGATGTATGCATACTTGGCCTTTTGTGTTTGGGTGAGCGTAGCAGTTGATGGATTAGGTTTTGTATCGGCGGCTCTGGCTTGTGTCGCCTTTTTGGCCTGCCACGATTTTGTGGCCTGATAATCGCGCAGGAACTGATTGATCTGCTTTGAGACGGCGTCTTCGATTTTCTCCGTTAGATTCTTCCTGGAGACGAATGTTATTCCTTGCGTAGCTCCCCAGAGTCGTGCAATGACAACGGTCTTGTCGGTTCCGTAAAGTAGTCGTACCCGGCGGCCCATCACGGTTTCGATGCGAAAGGCAAATAGCTCTGTCTGCGGTACTTCGACAAGTTCGATAAATACCTTAAGGCTTACGTCAGTTTCTGATAAAGTAGCGCTCTTGTCGGATGAGACGTTTAGGTTGGACTGTTTTATTGTTTGCTCAAACTTGGCCCTGAAATAGTTCCAGTAATGCTCTTCGGGCACAGGAGCATTTTTGGGGTACTCTATCGTTAAAAAGATATTATCAATGTTCTCCAAATGTGGGCCTGTTTGAATAATTGTGGCGGCCATAGCACTACTGTAGGTTAGAGTAAAAAAAACAGCAGAAAATATGAGAGTTTTTTTAGCATTCATAAACTTGTTTCTTTCTTCGGTTATTTGTGGTTGAAACCAGAGCATGTCCTCGTTCAGGGCTGTTTATGTTGTGCCAAGTGCCTTTTTTATCGCGGTTTTCATTTTATCAAGGCCGGTTCTTGCTACCGTCAGCGGGTCCTGCTTCCAGTAGGTCGGGTTGAACAGCTCCAGCGAAAGCACCACCCTGTTGTCGTTGGCAAGCAGGTCTCGCAGAATCTGAGTCAGTGGTGCGATGCCGTCACCGGGAAAGACACGGTCACGGTCGCCTATCGTCTCGCGCGGCGGGTCGGCAGGATAGTCATTTAAATGAAAGACCTGGATGGCCCGTGGGCTGAGCAGTTTCAGGCCGTTGAAGTCCGAGCCGCCCTTGTAGATATGATAGACATCGGGTAACAGACAGGCCTTGGGGTGGCCGCTTTCAATCACTACGAACATCGCCTGGCCCAATCGGTGCAGGTTCTTTGAAGAACCCCATACCTCGACCTGCGGCACGACGCCCATTTCGTCGCCAAGTTCCAACAGCACCCGGTACCGCTCGGCCGCCTTCATAAGGTCGAGCCCTGCAGTTCTGGTGGCACCGGCTGGAGGTGCCGCGATTCGCTTGCCGCCAATCCGGGCTAATACATCCATATCCCGTTTGTTTTGTTCCAGGGCTTTGGCACGCTCGGCATTGTCGTCCACAATCCAGCGGGAAAAGGAAATGGCGCTTTCGACAGTCAGTCCGAGGTCGCTGATGCGTCTGCGCAGCTCATTGAGATTGCCGCCGCTCCTGGCATACTCGTGGATTTTGCTGACCCACGGCTCAATAGCGCCGTAGCCTGCTTTTGCAGTAATCTCGATTTCCATGTCCAAACTGAGCTTTTGTCCGCGAATAGTGCTGGTATTGAAACAGTAGCTAAACGGTACCGTGCGATTGGAGGATGTTTTACTCGCGCCCCGGGCGACAGTAATACCGCCGGTAGTTACGGCCGTGCCGATAGCAGCACCGGCACCAGCTATAAATCGGCGACGAGAAAGGTGGTTTCTTTTCATAATCACTTCCTGTTTCTGTATATTTTAGCATTATGCAATAAGAGCAAAGGCATCGCTGACTGTCATACCTTCTTTAATACCCAGGGTCCGGGCTTTTGCGTTTGCTTTCGTGATGTTCCGGTTCGGGAAACGCTCCAGCGTCCCTATCGGATTGTCCGGTGTGCTTTCCACTATTGCTGCGGCGACGCCGTACCCCTCGCAGGCATCAACATCAATCGCAGGACAAGCTAAAAAACCTTTAGACCCTGTCACCAACAGAATATTAAATCCGGCCCATTTGGTCTGTACACCTTCAACTATACCATTTGGCGTCTGGAATGTTTTTGTGTGCACTTGCATTATTGTTTCCCTCATTATCACTGCGAAAATTTATTGCCCTTGTGGAATCAGGCGCAGGAATTCACACGCAAGAAGCGATGCGGATAAATCATATTGGCTCACCGAAATGTTTGGCAAGCTCAGAGAATTTCTCATCAAGCAGCTCTTTGCTTTTGGCCTCTACATTCAGTCGCAGCAGCGGTTCAGTATTGCTTGGCCGACAATTAAACCACCAATCTTTATACCCGATAGTAACACCATCTAAGTGGTCGATTTGGCCGTCGCTGTATCTTCTTGCAAGCTCATCCATTTTGGCCTGCTTATCCTCTACCTCGAAGTTTATTTCGCCGCTGCTGCGGTATTTTCGCAACGGCTCAATTAGCTCGCTCATTGGGACGCCGGCTTTACTGACGATATTCATCACGTGCACGAGTGTAATCATACCCGAATCGGCATAGTAGTTGTTTGAATAATAGAAGTGCCCGGAAAGCTCGCCGCCGAATATGGCGTGTGAATCGCGCATGGCCTTTTTCATAAAAGCATGTCCGACTCTTTCCCTTCGCGGTGTGCCGCCGTACTTGATAATTTCTTCCATAACAATTCTACTGCTGCGCAAATCATAGACTACCACTGACTTCGGCTTTTTCTCTAAAAAATACGGCACCATCATGGCCGTCATCAAATCGCAGCCGATAGTATCACCTTTTTCATCGACCATCATCAACCTGTCAGCGTCACCGTCGAAGCAGACCCCGAAATCACATTTCTTTTTCTTTACCGCCGTTTTTACCTCAGCAAGATTTTTTTCAACTAGAGGGTTCGGCTCATGTTTGAATTTGCCGGTGTGCTCGAAGTTAAGAGGAACGATTTCTACCGGTAAATTGCTAAAAATCGCAGGCACCATCTTTCCCGCCATACCATTGGAGGCGTCAACAGCAATCTTCATTTTTTTTATATTTGGCCTGAGAAACTTCAGGACGTGATTTTTGTATTCGGTGGTCAGGTCACATTTCTGCACAGAGCCGGTAACTTTGGCCTTTGTATGAACTAAAGCCATTGCGATATGTTTTATGTCCTTTAAGCCGGTATCGACACTGACCGGCTTAGCGCTCAGACCGGATATCTTAAAGCCGTTATACTTGGCCGGGTTATGGGAAGCGGTAACCTGCACACCGCCGCACGTGCCAAGATGATTGATTGCAAAATACATCTGCGGCGTATCAACCATTCCTATATCAATTACGTTAGCACCTGTGGTATTCATTCCTTTAATAAGGGCCTTAGCTAACACCTCGCTATGTGTTCTCATATCGCGACCGACACACAGCGACTGAGCATTGGCCTGGCCACGCTCATAACCGCTAAGCAGCGACCGCAAAAACCGGGCCGTGGCACAGCCAATCTTCCACGCACCTTCTTCATCGATTTGATCGGGATAAATGCCTCTTATATCGTATGCCTTGAAAATTTCAGGGTTCATCTTATTGACTCCTAATAGCATTTAGCATATAGCGGATAGTTTTTTCTTTGCATCCACTATCTACTATCCATTATTTGCTACTATACACCCGCCCGACTCGAAATGTCAACAATGAATATGCAGAACGGTGGGATACCATCTAATTGGCAATGAAAATCAGGTAAAGACGAAGGCTTTTTTTGCCTTAGAATAATTACGACGCCAACAACAACTACCAACGCTGTGATAATAGCGATTTTTGCCGTCTTATTCATATTCAACCGTCCCTTCTGAATTTTAGTCTCTTGTTAAAATAGCTTCAGATTACGCGAGTATCTTTTTGATTTCATCCTGCGATAGAGCCTTGCCGACCACTTTCACCTCGCCGTCCACCGCCAGGGCCGGCGTCATCATCACACCGAACTTCATAATCTCATTGATGTCCGTAACCTTTTCTATTTCAAACTCGATTCCGAGCTCCTTAGCGGCGGCCTCTGCATTTTCCGCCAGTTTCTTACACTTGGGACATCCCGTGCCGAGAATTTGTATTTTTTTCATCGTCATATCCTTTGGAAAAACATTCCCACCAAAACTCTTTTACATCAACCGTTTTTACTCTGAACAGTTCCAAACCACTTTTGCGTCCGAAGGCATACTCGCACGAGCATCAGCATTACCGGAACCTCAATAAGTACGCCAACAACCGTCGCTAAAGCTGCCCCAGAAGACAGGCCGAACAGCATTGTTGACGTCGCTATCGCAACCTCAAAGTGATTAGACGCCCCTATCATCGCAGATGGTGCTGCATCGCGATATTCGAGTTTCAAAATCCTTGCCAGCCCATAGCCAAGCCAGAAGATAAGATTGGTCTGAATAAACAAAGGTATTGCAATCCAGAGAATCGTCAACGGATTGGAAAGAATAACTTCTCCCTTGAATGAAAACAGTAAAATCAAAGTTAAAAGCAATGCGATTATCGTCACAGGCGTCAGAAAGTGCAGGAATTTCTGCTTGAACCAGTCTTGGCCTTTGACGGCAATAATCCATTTTCGTGACAAATATCCTGCAACTAATGGTAAAGCCACGTATATGACAATAGACAACAATAATGCCTGCCAGGGAACGGGAAGTCTGCCTACGCCAAGTAAAAAACCACCTAATAGGCCATAGAGCAAGAGCATGGCCAAAGAGTTGATGGCCACCATTACCAGCGTATGTCCATCGTTTCCTTTGGCAAGATGGCCCCAAACAAGAACCATAGCCGTGCACGGGGCGATCCCAAGGAGGATACAACCGGCCAAATAGCTTCTCCAAAGAGGGACCTGGAGCATCTTTCTACCTTCAACCTCAATAACCGTTCCGGCTCCGTATGCAGCACCAACGGGTAAATCAAGACCGAAAGGCATCTTTATCTGGTCAACCGCATCAGGGCCGATTAAACCATAGAACACTGTGCCAAGAAAAAACACCGATATCGCATACATAGTAAACGGTTTGATTACCCAATTAACAAAGAGAGTCAGCCCTACAGGCCGAATACTTTTTCCTGCCTTGAGCACTTCGGCAAAATCAATTTTCACCATAATCGGGTACATCATAAAAAACAGACACACCGCTATCGGAATGGAAACCACAGGGGCTTTGTTGACATAAATTGCCAGACTATCGAGGTAGGTGGCAACTGCCGGCGCCAGCTTGCCCAAAACGATCCCGCCAACAATACTAAGCCCCACCCAGACCGTCAGATATTTTTCAAAGATATTTAGGCCTTTGCCCTGCTTTTGAGATGAATTGTTACTTGTCATATACTATTTCTCTCCGCTTACCGGCTATTTCTTAAATGCCGTGATGTCAACACTAACAACATAATCGCTGATTTTCATTCCTTCCAGCAGGTATTCTGTTACCTGCTTGTAAATCGGGTCGTTGCAATCGACCATCACATCGATGTTGTATATTTTTTCAGTAACCTCAACATCCTTCAGGCCCGCCTGTTTTGCCATTGTTATCGTCTCATCAATCAGGACCGCACCGGCCACACAGCTAACCAGCGCCGCAGCGGACTTTAATACTTCTTCAGGCAAAGGCTTTTTCAAAGCGAGGTCGGAAATACATGCTTTGCCGCCCGGCCTTAATACCCGGCCAATCTCCCGCCAGACCTGCTGTTTGTCCGGCGAAAGATTAATCACACAGTTCGAGATTACCACATCGACACTTGCATCCGCTGTGGGAAGATGTTCAATCTCGCCCAGACGAAACTCAACGTTGGATAGTCCCGTCTTTTCTGTAAATTTCGGAATGTTGGCCCTTGCCTTGCTGACCATTTCAGGAGTCATATCGACCCCGATGGCCCTGCCGTCCGGGCCCAGTTTTTTCGCAGCGATAAATACATCAAATCCGCCGCCGCTGCCCAGGTCCAAGACTACCTGGCCGGGCTTGAGATTCGCAATAGCGGTCGGATTGCCGCAGGATAGCCCCATATTCGCACCTTCAGGCAAAAGCTCCAACTCTTCGCTCAAGTAACCTATCCCCTCAGCAAGCTTGTCCGGTGATGACGAACCGCAGCAGCCTGAGCCGCCTTGTGCGATTTGTGTATATCCCTTACGAACTGTTTCTCTGATTTTCTCATTCGATTCACACATAATAAAATGCCTCAAAGTTTAATCTGATAATTCTTTAAGAAGCTCATCCATTTGGCCGGCAGCGCCTTTCCTTACCATTTTCCTGTTTCTAACCTCAGTTAACCCTCTATCCCCAAAACGTGCCGAAGAATATTCCTGAAATGGTGGCCATAATCACTACTAAACTTACAAATACGATTGTTTTCTGCGTTCCCATAACCGAGCGGATTACGAGTATATTCGGCAAAGACAAAGCCGGGCCCGCCAGAAGCAGTGCCAGTGCCGGCCCTTTTCCCATCCCTGCACCCATCAGACCCTGTAAAATAGGGACCTCGGTGAGAGTGGCGAAATACATAAAAGCCCCGGCAATGGCGGCAAACAGATTAGCCCAGATTGAGTTACCACCGACTGCGGCGTTGATCCACTTCGCAGGGAACAGGCCCTCATGTCCGGGTCCAGGTCGTCCCAAAAGGAGCCCGGCGATCAGGACGCCGGCCAACAGTAAGGGCAGTATCTGGGTAGCGAAATCCCAAGATGCTCCAAACCACTGGCGCAGCTCGCTATTAGTGAACCACGATAATATCATCACTCCGAAACCTGCCAGAAGGACAAGGACCAGAATCCAGCGGATACTAAAAATCAACTCATAAAGGTTATTCTTCTTAACATCTTCGAGAGCCTGAAGAAGCTCTGCCGGTATTTCGTGTGTTTCTCCGGAGGTATCCAGAAACGTAACAGTATCTTCTGTTTGGCTGAGCAAAGTACCTTCTATCTTATAGGCGGTCAAGCCTCCCGGACAGCAGAGGAATACCGCCCTGATGTCTCCGCTGCGTGCCCAGTTGGCAAACACAAGGATTCCAACCATCGAAGCGAAATATAATGCGTTTTTCCACAACGGCCGGTTGAGCTGGGGCTCGGGCATAGTCATTTGACTATTGGCTTTTTCCAGCTCTTCTTTGCGATAAATCAGATGCATTAACAGGCCGATGACAACGCTGAAAACAATTGCCCCGGCTGCGCGAGCTATACCGATTTCAAATCCGAGAACTCTTGCCGTCAGGATTATCGCTAAAACATTGATGGCAGGCCCAGAGTAAAGAAACGCAGTAGCAGGCCCCAACCCCGCCCCCATTTTGTAAATGCCCGCAAACAACGGCAAAACCGTACAGGAACAGACCGCAAGGATGGTCCCTGAGACAGATGCAACGGCATAGGCCAAAACCTTGTTCGCCTTTGCACCAAAGTATTTTATTACCGAGGCCTGGCTGACAAAAACCGAAATGGCACCGGCGATAAAAAAGGCAGGCACCAGGCACAGCAAAACGTGCGCCCGCGCATACCACTTAACTAAGTGCAGCGATTCGGTAATTGCATTATCAAAACGAGCAGCCCCAATAGGCAGGTAATAACATCCGAGAAATACAGCAATAATAATTGCCGGCTTCTTCCAATTCTTTTTTGGGTTCATCGCAAAATCCACAAGTTACAATATCTGGAGCAACTTTTCGCTGTCCTTGGCCTGCTGAGTTAATCCTTCTTGGCCGCAAGGCGATAAATCCCTGGCCTCTGGGGCAGGGGGCCCGGTTTCATTAGTTTTTCCGATTTTTTCATTACCCGGAATCTTAGAATACACTGTAATGATGCGACAGTCTCCAATTTTCTATAATATTTCAATCTGCACAAACTTATTGGAAAAGGCCTGTGTGATTTTCCACCGTAAGGTGTCCTGTGGACTAAAAAAAACATTGAAGAACTTGATTTTTTACTTGACGGCAAGATTGCTAATATAGTATAAATAAGGACTGGTAAAGAAATTAGGTTTCGTTTTTGGCTGAGCGAGGACAAGGCTGGCAAGGAAGCAAAACGCAGGCCTACTGGTTGGTAGTCCGAGTTTTACTGAGGCCGCCAGCCGAAGCCGCAGCCAGACAAAAATGGAAGATAATTTATTTACAAGTCCTAAAGTAAGTGTTGGTGGAGTTTTTGAATTATTCGGCAACTATTGCACAGAATCTTTTTAGTTTTCCGAATATGAGGAGGAATTAGCATGTGGGATACGAAGTTGTAGTGGAAACTTTGTGCCTCGCAGCGAAAATATTTTACATCTCAATTGACAACCTATATTTATTTTTTGAAGGAGGATTGGTATGTGTAAAAAATTGATTTACTTGGTTTCTTTTGTTTTGGTGCCAGCCTTAGCGACGTCCCTATGCTCGGCGACGGTAGCGCCGGTTACAAGCGTAACGACGGATAATCCGCCCGGGAGCCCGCCGTACCATCTGCTCAGTATCACCGTGGGCAGCTACACGGTCGATGTCTCGCGGCTGGCCTCAGGGACTTCCACCACAACACTGGATCCTGTCAATGGCACTGCGGTGCCGCTACCTGACGACTTGGAGATCGGCCTGCAGTACAATGCAGGGGAAACTACGGATGCGTTTACGGTGCACATGTTCGGCGGTAAATTGTGGACAGATTCCAACGGTGACAATCCCGACTTCTTTCTCTTTGAGGCCGGCAATGGCGACAACGCCAGTATCGCGGCGATATTGCCCGGCGGTCAGGTGGGTCAGGCAATCACACTCCCTGAGGATTGGGGCGGCGACACGGGGTACGACTCCAGCCTCAACGGCCAAAACATCGTGGGGATATCCTTCGCGATCACCGATCTGCTGGACGCCGCCGGCAATCCGCTGACCAACAGCAGCATCATTGAAGGCCTTGCTATCACCGACCGCAGCGGCCTGGACCCCTCAGACTGGTGTGCGGTGGTGCCGCCACCTGCTTTGGCCAAAAACCCGAATCCTGCAGACAAGGCTACAGACGTGCCAAGGGATGTGAGCCTTAGCTGGACGCCGGGAGAATTTGCAGCATTGGTGAACGGGCACAAAGTCTATTTTGGTGAGAGTTTCAACAACGTCAACGATGCCATCGGTGGTGTCGCTCAGGATGCCAACAGCTATACTCCTGCCCAACGCCTTGATTTTGGCACGACTTACTACTGGCGTATAGATGAAGTCAATGCTCCACCCACCAGCCATATAGAGTTCAAAGGCGAAGTCTGGCACTTTACGACTGAGCCAGTTGCTTATGCCATCGAGAACATAACCGCCACAGCTTCCAGTACACACATGGCAAATACGGGCACTGAAAATACCATCAACGGCTCAGGACTGGATGCTAATGACCTGCACTCA
>JADFJC010000039.1 GCA_022566315.1 Planctomycetota bacterium | reverse complement strand
TGCAAATAAAATTTTTATAGGCGTGCTCATTACGCTCGCTGTTGTCATTGCTGTGGTTGCATTGGTACGGCTTGATACGACAGGCAAAAAAGGCAGTGGACTCGGCAAAGAGTATTCCTATGAAATCGACGCAAAGATTGACCCGAACCTGATTCTCTACGAAGAATCGCCAGAGCATTTCATTACGGGTTTCAAGGCTGCGCGGGCAATCGCCATCGACTCTAAGGGAAATATGTATATTGCTGGGGATAAAGCCATAAGCATACTTGGTTACGTTGTCGGTGATAAAGGCAGTATCGCACTTAGTAGTGGGGGTGATTTGCCTGGCAGCATCAAGCTCACTGATATGCCGAGGTGTTTGACTGTAGCTGATGATGGCAGGATATATGTTGGAATGAAAGACCATGTGGAAGTTTATGACAGCCGCGGGAAACGGTTGGCAAGCTGGGACAGTCTCGGCGAAAGGGCCGTGTTGACCAGTATAGCCGTTTCAAAAAACGATGTGTTCGTTGCAGATGCGGGTAACCGCATCGTTCTGCGTTATGATACCGCCGGCAAGCTGATTAACCGTATCGGCGCCAAAGATAAAGAACGCAATATCCCCGGTTTTGTCATACCGAGTCCTTATTTCGACCTTGCAGTTGGTCGTGACGGATTGTTACGGGTAACCAATCCCGGTCTTCATCGCATTGAGGCATATACATTTGAGGGCGACCTTGAGTTCTGGTGGGGCAAGTTTTCAAATGTGGATGTGAAAGGTTTCTGCGGCTGCTGCAATCCCGCCAATTTTGCCATACTTGATGATGAAAGTTTCATCACCTGTGAAAAGGGCCTGACACGAGTTAAAATTTATGATGCTGAAGGCACTTTTGTAGGCGTGGTCGCCGGGACGGAACAATTGATTGAAGGCGGGACCGCGCGTATTTGCTATTTTCCAGACCAGTGTCGGGCCGGAGGCTTCGATGTGGCTGTTGATGCCGCCGGGCGAATTTTCGTATTAGACACAATTAAGAATGTCGTGAGAATATTTACCAGGAAGAAGATTGGACAATGAGCAAGCACTGTGAAAAAGTACAAAATCGACGGGAACTGCTTACAGCAGTCCTACGGTATGCGACTTTGGGAACGCTGGGAGCAATCGGCGGGGCTGTTTTTGCTAAAAGACGCAGATTAGTACAGGATGGTATTTGTATAAATAGTGGAATCTGCAAAGGCTGCGGGATTTTGAAGCAGTGTGGTCTGCCCCTGGCTTTGTCGGCAAAACAACTTTTAACGAGAATGGATGATGAGCGAAAATAAGAACAATATTAGCAGACGCCATTTTCTCCGAGATGGTTTTTGGGCAGGATGTTTAGCCGGCCTTGCTGGGTTGGCTGGTTTCCTGGTCACCAAACTCAAGAAGACTAATACGGTTTGGCAGATTGACCCCCACACCTGTATTGCATGCGGCAACTGTGCAACTTATTGCGTATTGGAAGACTCGGCGGTTAAGTGTGTGCACGCTTATCCGGTGTGTGGATACTGCAAAATCTGTTTCGGCTTTTTCGGGCCGGAGCCTGTTGATATCAACGAGGGGGCCGAAAATCAACTTTGTCCGACAGGTGCCATAACTCGTATCTTTATAGAGGAGCCATACTACGAGTACCATATCGACGAATCACTGTGTAACGGCTGCGGCAAATGTGTCAAGGGATGTAACACTTTTGGAAATGGCTCACTATCTCTTCAGGTACGTCATGACCGTTGTTTGAATTGCAATGAATGCTCAATTGCTGCAGCTTGTCCTTCGGGGGCATATAAGCGGGTTCCTGCTAACGAGCCTTACATGCTTAAGAAGGTGGGCCACGCTTAATGATACGTTTTGGTTATATTATAATCGGCATAGCTCTGTCCCTGATTTTATGCGGCGTTACAATAGGGGCCGAACGCTTTCCGCCGCCTGATTTTATCGAAACCGACCATGTAATTCCGAGTCCAACTGTCCCCGGCCCACGTCAGGATATTTATGAATACATAGATGTCGTGGTGCTTTTGGCGGCGCTTGGCTTATCTTCATATCTGGTCTTAAAGAGGCGCAGCCGACGGGCAATATTTGTTTTGATGGTGTTTTCGCTGCTTTATTTCGGCTTTTACCGAGAGGGTTGTGTTTGTTCAGTGGGGGCTATTCAGAATATTGTTTTGTCGGTTTTTGACCGCGATTACGCTGTGCCGATTGCCGTTGTACTTTTTTTTATGCTGCCGCTTGTCTTTGCGCTGTTTTTCGGAAGGGTTTTTTGTGCAGCGGTATGTCCCCTTGGAGCAATCCAGGATTTGGTATTGTTACGGCCTATCTCGATACCGAATTGGCTTGAAGGCGGGCTGCGGTTGTTTGCGTACGTTTACCTGGCCGCGGCAGTTCTGTTTGCAGCTACCGGCAGTGCTTTTGTGATATGCAGGTATGACCCGTTTGTTGCATTCTTCCGTTTAAATGGAAACTTGAATATTTTAATAATTGGTGCCTGCTTGCTGGTCATTAGCGTCTTCGTAGGACGTCCTTACTGCCGATTTATCTGCCCCTACGGAATACTGCTCAGACAGTTATCACGGCTCTCAAAATGGCGGGTAACCATTACTCCGGATGAATGTATTCAGTGCAGACTGTGTGAAGATTCGTGTCCCTTCGGCGCTATTAAAAAGCCAACAACTGATTGGCCGATGACGGAATATGGCAAGAGCAAGAAAAGACTTGCTGTTCTGCTTCTTCTTTTGCCTGTCCTGATGTTCTTGTGTGGATGGACAGGTTCAGGCCTAAAGAAGGTAACATCCCGCATGCACGCAACAGTTAGATTAGCTGATCGCATCTATTTGGAAGATACCGGCGAAGTCGAAGACATTACGGATGCCAGCCTGGCTTTTAGAGCTACGGGCAAAGAGCCAAAAGAGCTTTACGAGGAAGCTTCAAATATCAGGGCCGGATTTGGATTGGGCGGCTGGTTCTTTGGAGGATTTGTAGGGCTGGTGATTGGCCTTAAGTTAATTAACGTCTCCGTCTGGCGGAAAAGAACCGACTACGAAGCCGGCAGGGCGGGTTGTCTGGCGTGTGGTCGCTGTTTCAAATATTGCCCCAAAGAACATGAGAGATTAAAGAAAAGGCTTCTGCAAAATGAAAACTCATATTGACAGCACTTCAAAGAATACCGAAGCGACAAACCCGTGGTACCGAAGCGCGGTTACAACAGCCATTGTCTGCGCGGCTTTTTCTCTTATTGTACTTGCACTTTTTGTTACCAATTACGTTCGGGGCAGGATAATTGACCCTAAGTGGGAAATACAGTCAGAGAATCTGAAAATAGAGCTTCGCCAGAATCCTGACGATAAGCAGCTTTTGGAGCGGGTTCGCCAATTGGATTTGCAGAGCGTGGTTGACCCCAAACAAGTAGAAAAGTTGGAGGCTCTCAAAATAGAAATTCGTGACCGCCCTGATGATGAGAAGCTTTTGTCGCAGATTCGTCAATTGGATATTCAAATCAGACAGGACAGGATTCGCCAATTGGATTTACAATTCAGACAGCATAGAATACGACGGCTGGATTTCTCTCGCAAAGGCAGTTTCCTGCTTTTTGGCAGTGTAGTGATAATGTTGATAGCTCTCAAGTGTGCGGACACTTTCAAAAAGAAAGTACCGGCGCCACAGTTACTTAGTGATAGACGCAGCGAGCAGCTTCGCCAGGCAGCGCTGGCTCGATGGGCTGTAATCGCTGGTTTAGCAGTACTTGGCTCAGGGACGTTAATTCTTGCAATTCCGCAGGACACCTTACTGTGGGGCACCGATATTGATTTTGGCGGAACCGGCGCAGTGATTACTTCCTATCCTTCGACCGAGCAGATTAGTGAGAATTGGCCCAGCTTTCGTGGTCCTGGCGGACTCGGAATAAGTGCTTATACAAATGTGCCTGCCGAATGGAATGGCAAAACCGGTGATGGGATTCTCTGGAAAACTAAGGTACCTCTTCCGGGGAATAGTTCACCGGTCATCTGGGGCGACCGCGTTTTCCTCTCCGGAGGCAACGAGAACGAACTCCGGGTATTCTGCTTTGACGCAGTTTCGGGCAGGCTTCTTTGGACGGGGGACGTTACTCGCGCGCCTCTAAAAAGCGGTGAAGAACCATTTGAAGTAATGGAAGATACCGGTTTTGCTGCCTCTACCGTCGTAACGGATGGCCGACGGGTCTATGCCATCTTTGCAACCGGGGACATTGGCTGTTTTAATTTTAACGGCAAACGCATCTGGACCAGAAGTTTGGGAATACCCGACAGCTCCTACGGCTATGCCTCTTCACTTGCGATGTATCGAAACCTAATCTTGATTCAATATGACCAGGGAGGTCCCGAGGACGGAATGTCTAAGCTGATAGCTTTGGATGGATTCTCAGGCCAGACTGTCTGGGAGACGAAACGGCCGGTCTCGAATTCATGGTCCTCGCCTATAGTAAACAAAATCGGCGATGAGGTTCAACTGCTAACCTGCGGCGACCCCTGGGTTATAGCATACGACCCGGCTAAAGGCACAGAACTCTGGCGGGCAAAATGCCTGACCGGTGACATTGCACCATCGCCAATCTATGCTAACGGACTGGTATTTGCCATAGAACCATACAGTAAACTGGTTGCCATCCGTCCGGATGGCCGGGGTGACGTTACCGAAACCCATATTGTTTGGAGCCTCGAAGAGGGCGGTCCGGATATCTGCTCGCCGGTCAGTAATGGTGAGCTGATATTTCTGCTGGCTACTGAGGGATTCCTTACCTGCTATAAGGTCGCAGACGGAAAAAGGTTGTGGGAGCAGGACTTGAGAGAGAATTTCTTTGCTTCGCCGAGTCTGGTTCTGGCCCCTGCGTCGCCCGACGCAAGTCGGGGCAGCGGGGGAGATAAGCTGTATCTCCTGACCGAAGAGGGTGTTATGTTCATCGTTCAGGCCGGGCCCGAATATAAGGAATTAGCCAGATGTGAGTTGGACGAGGACTGTCATGCGTCGCCGGCTTTTGCGGATGGCCGCATCTATATTCGAGGGCTGGAGAACTTGTATTGCATAGGAAAGAAGACAGAGAACAGAAAACAGAAAACAGAGGACAGACTCTGACTTCTGTCTTCTGAAGTTCAGTATGGATGAGTTGGATTTGACATTTGTGGACCAGGCCGTTGAGAAAATCGGCACAGGCCCAGAGAAGGTGCTTGGGCTCTTGCAAGCCGTACAGGGGCACTTTGGCTATTTGCCCAATGAAGCTCTTGAGCGGGTTTGTGAGCTGACGCAGATTACCCCTGCATCGATTGCCGGTGTTTCAACTTTCTACAGCCAGTTTAGACACCGTCCCGCCGGTCGTCATACAATTCGGGTTTGCATTGGCACAGCTTGCCACGTTAAGGGTGGCGGACAGATTTATGACGCCTTTAAAAGACATCTCGACATTCCGGAGCAAGAAGATACCGACCGGCAGAAGTTGTTTACTGTTGAGAAAGTGGCTTGTTTGGGATGTTGTATGCTCGCACCAGCAATACAGATTGATGATATCACATACGGACACCTGACCGGAGAGCAGGTTCCGGCGGTACTGAGGGATTTTCTCGAACAGCAAAAGGCTGTTGCTTGGCAAGCGGACAAACAAACAACAGATACCAAAGACTTTGGCGAAATCCGGATTTGTCTGGATTCGAGTTGTGTAGCCAGTGGCAGTGAAAAAGTGTATGAGGCGTTACAAAAGGCTATTCAAGAAACGGGTGCGCAGGCCGTGGTCAAAAACGTCGGTTGTCCAGGGATGTCATATCTGGCGCCGCTTGTCGAAGTGGTTGTGGCTGAGGGGACTTCATTTCGTTATGCAGAGGTCCAGCCGTCCGATGCCAGAGCTATTGTGTCGAGGCATTTTAAGCCGAAACAAATTGGGCGAAAAATCAAAAATGCCGTTTCTACAATGCTCGATAAGATACTAACCGACAAGGCCTGGGAACCGGTTACACGATATTCGATAGATGTGCGAGACCGACCCGTGGCAGACTTTTTAGGCAAACAATTACATATTGCTACCGACCTCTGTGGGCGCATTGACCCGGCCGACCTTGATGAATATATTCGCAATGATGGATTCAAAGCGCTGCAAAAGTGTGTAAACCAGATGAGTCCTGATGAAGTCATCTCTGTGATTGAAGGCAGCGGGCTTCGTGGACGAGGTGGCGCCGGCTTTCCTACGTATCGTAAATGGTCCGCTGTCCGAAACAGCAAATCCGACAAGAAATATGTGGTATGCAATGGTGATGAGGGTGACCCCGGCGCCTTTATGGACAGGATGCTGATGGAATCTTATCCGTATCGCATAATTGAAGGCATGACGATAGCTGCATATACGGTTGGTGCAAATGAAGGTTATTTCTATATTCGCGCAGAGTATCCGCTTGCAATCGAACGAGTCGATAAAGCCATAGAGCAATGTCAACAGCGAGGTTTTCTCGGTGATAATATACTCGGCACTGATTTTTCCCTCCACCTTAAGATTGTTGCCGGTGCCGGGGCGTTCGTATGTGGTGAAGAGACTGCGCTTATGGCCAGTATAGAAGGACGCCGAGGTATGCCCCGCTTGCGGCCGCCGTATCCGGCTGAAAGTGGGCTTTGGGACAAACCAACGCTTATTAACAACGTCGAAACCTACGCCGTGGTCTCGTGGATTATACGCAATGGCCCTGAAGCGTTCGCCAGGCTTGGCACGAGCAGCAGTAAGGGGACAAAGGTTTTTGCACTGGCGGGAAAAGTGGCGAGAGTAGGCCTTATTGAGGTGCCGATGGGCATTACTATGCACCAGATTGTACACGATATCGGCGGCGGAATTGCAGGCCAATTAAAGCTAAAAGCGGTCCAGGTCGGAGGGCCGTCCGGTGGATGCGTGCCGGCCAACCTTGCACATATTCCTGTTGACTTTGAAGCGCTCAAAGACGTTGGAGCGATGATGGGTTCCGGTGGTTTGGTGGTACTGGATGAAACCGACTGTATGGTTGATATCGCACGGTATTTCCTGGACTTTACACAGAATCAATCCTGCGGCAAATGTACTTTCTGTAGAATAGGCACCCGCCGAATGCTGGACATTCTCGAACGCTTGTGTAACGGGCAGGGCAAAAAAACCGATATCGAGGAGTTGGAGCGTTTGGCTCAAATGGTTCAGAAAACAAGTCTATGTGGGCTTGGAAAAACAGCACCGAACCCGGTTCTTTCAACTATTAAATATTTCCGCGATGAGTACGAGGCTCATATCGAGAAACGCTGTCCTACCGGAAAGTGTAAAGCGCTTATTACGTATTCGGTAACGGATGATTGCATCGGTTGCAGTTTGTGCGCACAGCACTGCCCGGTTGATGCCATTGAAATGAAGCCGTACGAGAAACACGAAATCGATTCTGAAAAGTGTATTCGCTGCGGTACCTGTGAGAGTGTGTGTCCGGTTGATGCTATTGAGGTTCAGTAACCAATGCCCAAACTGTTCATAGATAATCGTGAAGTTGAAGTTGATAAGGGTGCTACAATTCTTGATGCCGCCGGCAAGCTCGGGATTGAAATTCCCACAATGTGTTTCCTGAAAGATTATAAGCCTTCAACCAGTTGCATGGTTTGTGTGGTCAAAATTGACGGTTTGGCTGCTCTTGTGCCGGCCTGTGGAACTGTTGTTAAAGATGGTATGCGTGTCGAAAGCAATTCAGAAGAAGTTCTTCAGGCAAGAAAAGCGGCTTTGGAACTGCTTTTAAGCGACCACCTGGGCGATTGCCTCGGGCCCTGTCAAGTTATATGTCCTGCCAATATGAACATTCCCTTGATGATTCGCCAGATTGCGGCCGGTAAGTTTCAAGACGCAATTGCTACTGTCAAAAAAGATATCGCATTGCCTGCGGTGTTGGGACGGATTTGTCCGAAGCCTTGTGAAAAAGGATGCAGAAGGGCCGTGTTTGACGAGGCGGTTTCAATCTGTCTTTTAAAACGTTACGTTGCTGACCTCGACTTGCAGTCTTCAAACCCATATTCGCCGTCCTGTAAACCCACTCAGGACAAGCGCGTAGCTGTTGTTGGGGCCGGGCCAGCCGGTTTGGCTGCTGCCTATTATCTCCAACAGGCCGGATTCTGTTGTACGGTCTTTGATGAGCAAGAACAGCCCGGAGGCATGCTGCGGTACGGAGTTTCACAGCAGGACCTTCCGAGAGATGTGTTAGACAAAGAGATTGCTTTGATTGAGAAGCTGGATGTGAAGTTTCAAAGCAAGACACGAATAGGCGATACTTTATTGATGGACGATTTGCGCAGAGACTTTGATGCCGTGTTTGTGGCGACTGGCCAGTTAAAACCCGATGACGCCGAGTCGATGGGCATTGAGGCAAGTCCCAATGGCATCACAGTAAACGGCAAAACTTACCAGACGAATCTAACGGGTGTATTTGCAGGTGGAGATGCTGTTCACAAGCGGAGGCTTACGGTACGAGCGGTGGCAGATGGGAAAGAGGCGGCTGTTTCTATCAGTCAGTATTTGTCCGGCTCTTCAGTAACCGGAACGGTTAAGGAATTCAATACTCATATTGGCAAGCTCAGAGATGGAGAGATTGATATATTTCTGACCTGTGCCGACAAAGCAGAGCGGACGAGCCCAGCAAAGCTGGGTTTGGATCAAAACCCGCCGTTGGCGGGCTCAGGAAAAGATGGCGGGTTCACCGACCGGCAGGCCCGCAAAGAAGCGACACGCTGCCTGCATTGTGATTGTCGAAAAACTGATACTTGTAAATTGAGGCAATATGCACAGGACTATGAAGCCAAACCAACCCGCTATAAAAGCCAGCGCCGGTTGTTTGTTCAAAAAGCTCAACATCCAAACGTAATTTATGAACCTGGCAAGTGTATAGACTGTGGTCTTTGCATACAAACTGCTGCGGCGGCGGGTGAAGAGCTTGGACTAACCTTTGTAGGTCGTGGCTTTGATGTTCGGGTAGCGGTACCTTTTGACCGTTCAATGGCACAAGCTCTCAAGCACTCCGCGGACCAATGCGTAAACGCCTGTCCAACAGGAGCATTGGCATTTCGGATAGAATTATAGAATTATGAGAACATTAAGAGGTTGACATTCGTAGCAAAACTTTGTATAAAGTCACTTTGTTAAAGTAAACTATCATTTTTGGAGAATTTTTATGGAATCGAGAAAAGTAATTAAAGGTTACGTGCAGGCATTGGTATTTGGACTCAGCATAAGTGCAATTGGGACGGGATTTTATAGTACTGCCGAGGCGGCAGATTGGCCTAACTACCGGGGGCCTAATTACAACGGAATATCAAACGAAACAGGCTGGAGTGCAGCCTGGCCCGAAGGCGGACCGGAAGTGCTGTGGAAAAAATCTATTGGAACAGGGTTTGCCTCAATGGCTGTAAGCAATGGCCGGGTCTATGCAACGGGCAACATCAAGGATAATGATATACTTTATTGTTTTGATGCTAAAACGGGCAAAGAAATATGGAAGAAATCCTACCCGTGTCCTTTATATAAGAAGAACCATGAAGGCGGCCCATCCGCAACACCGACGGTAGATGGTAACGCTGTTTATACCTTCAGCAAAGATGGCGATGCGATCCGTTTCAATGCGGCGACAGGCCAAATAGTATGGCATAAGAATCTGAACAAGGAATTAGGCTTGAAACACCCCAAGTGGTACTTTGCCAGCTCACCGTTTATAATCGACAACATGGTTATTCTTAATGCAGGTAGCCGGGGTATCGCGCTTAATAAAGCTGATGGTAGTGTGATATGGGAAAGTGGAAAGGACCCGACCGGATACGCTACGGCAGTGCCTTTCACTGTGGACAACAAAAAATGTGTGGCGATATTTGCAGCCAGGGAAATTGTGGGAGTGGTTGCGGCAACGGGAAAAATAGTCTGGCAATTTTCGTGGAAAACAAAATACGAAGCTAATATTGGAGACCCTATCATCTCCGGTAACACGATATTCATTTCTTCCGGATATAATCAAGGCTGCGCGCTTTTGAAGATTGACGGGAGCAGCGTTACCAAACTGTGGCGCAACAAGAACATGAGGAACCATTTCAACAGCTCGGTGCTGTGGAAGGGACATATTTACGGGTTCGACGAAAAGGTGCTGAGGTGTCTGGATTCCAAGACAGGCCAGGTGAAATGGTCCCAGCAGAGGCTTGGCAAAGGAAGTCTTATGATAGCCGATGGCAAGCTGATAATCCTCAGTGAAAAGGGCAAACTGGTGATCGCGGAGGCTTCATCGCAAGGGTTCAAGGAGCTTTCCTCGGCACAGATTCTGACGGGCAGGTGCTGGACAGTTCCGGTCCTGGCTAATGGTAAAATCTACGCACGAAATGCCAATGGACAGTTAGTTTGTATCGATGTCAGCAGTTAAGCTTGAGGATGGGTCATTGCAGTTAATTCAGGTTACGATTTTAATAATCCACACATAGTTTCTGTCTATCGAAAAATTTGAAGTCTCATCTGAAAAGGTTTAAGAATATGTTAAGAACAAGTAGAGAGTATCAATCTGTGACAGTTTTTGCTCTTGCACTATGTCTAATTGGATTTAGCTATAACAGTACCGCCAGGGCGGTCGATTGGCCCCAGTGGCGAGGACCAAATCGTGATGGAGTATGTACTGAGACCGGTCTGCTCAGAAGTTGGCCCGAAGGGGGACCGAAACTACTGTGGGAGCTTACAGGCCTTGGGAAAGGATATTCCAGTCTCGCAATCGTTGACGGCAGGTTCTATACAATGGGCGATATCCGCCTCGGTTCCGAAAAAGTGCAATGCGTTCTTGCCTACGACCTGTCCACGCGCAGACGGCTGTGGGCAGCCGAAGTCGGGCCGACACATGGCGATGGCCCACGCTGCACACCGACCGTTGATGACGGTCTTATTTACGCAGTAGGCACGGCTGGTGATGTAGTTTGTATCGACGCAGATACCGGCAAAGTGCGCTGGCGAAAAAATTTACAAGCTGATTTAGGTGGGAAGAATCCGAATTGGAAATACAGTGAATCGCCGCTCGTGGATGGCGACAAATTATTATGCACGCCCGGCGGTAGGAACGCCGTCATCGCAGCACTCAATAAGAAGACCGGAGAACTTATCTGGAAATCTTCGATGCCTGACATCGGTCGAAAAGGAAAGGACGAGGCAGGCTATTCGTCCATCGTTGTAACTAAGACCGGCGGTATCCGACAGTATGTCCAGCTAACCAACAAGGGATTGATAGGTGTCGCTGCAAAAGATGGCAGATTTCTCTGGGGATATAACAAGATAGCAAACCGAACCGCAAATATTTCCACCGCTGTCGTTCACGGAGATTATATATTCTGCTCTACCGCTTACGGCACAGGCAGCGCACTGCTAAAGCTGACTGCTGCAGGCAATAGTATCGAAGCGAAAGAGGTTTACTTCCTCGGTGCCCGCACTTTCCAGAACCATCATGGCGGCTTTGTCCGAATCGGCGACTATATCTACGGCGGCCATGACCACGGCAAAGGTAAACCGACCTGCCTCGAAATGAAGACCGGAAAGATAATGTGGCAGGAAAGCCAACCGGGTGGAGGCTCCTCAGCCGTGCTTTACGCAGACGGCCACTTGTACTTCCGCTACCAGGACAATGTCTTGGCTCTCATTGAGGCCAATCCTCACAGGTACAACCTCAAAAGTACCTTTAAGCTTCCTAAACGCCAGGGTATGAGTGACGCCGCTTGGGCGCACCTTGTTATCGTCGATGGACGACTCTATGTCCGCCACGCTGACGTTTTAATGGTCTATGATATCAGAGTAAAACACGCTCACGCAGACCAATAACAATGGCATTATTGCCGACTGTGTCCCTGGATGAAGGACAAAAGCAAAACTGCAGCTTGACCGGCTTGACAGATTTACTTTAAATGATATTTGTCATTTTAATTTCCTGTCTTTGACTATTTTTTTGAAATGAAACAGAACCGCACGACTGTTGGGCGCATCGAAAGTGTAGCTGCTGCGAGCGGTTTTGCTTACCGTTTTTGTCTTTTTGTTAATTACATCGTAGCTTTTGACCGTCCAGGTACCGGCAGGCAGGTTGGCGATGATGTTTTTGTACGGTTTGTTCGTGCCAAGCATGTACTCGCAGCCAGGCCGGGCAAGCCCGCGAAAGTCGGGATGAAGGTTCGAGAATATACTACGGTCGGGAGCCATTTTCCAAAAGCTGATATGGCTATCGATTATCTCACGCAAGTATTTTAGATTGTCTGCGGCAGTGTGCTCGGCGGGATTGAAGCGTCCCCTGAAATATTGGCCCAGCTTAGAGCCGGGTTTTTCGCCGGTCGTGCCGTAACCGCCGCCAAGAAAAACTCCGAGATGGGATTCGATAGTATCGTGCTCAGTGTGTCTATCACCCTTGCCCTGATAGCTTAACTCGTCATTGACTGTTGGTTTGTTACGTGGGCTTTTGCCGTCAGGGTTTTGCCAGGTGTATTGGATTGTATCAGCAGAGTCGGGAAGATTACGAATCTTTTTCTGGATAATCTGATGGTCGTTCCAGTGTGGAAGCTCATCAAACTTCTTCGCCCAGAGTGTGCGAGGTGTAGAATGCACGCTCAGTGGTGTAGGATAAGGCAGATATTGTTTGATTATGCGCCCGAATCGGGCGATTTCTTCTTCGGAATATTTGGGTTTCTTTATCTCGAATTCGTTACACAGACACAGCCAGACGTTTGGAAAACTTCCGTAACGGGCGGCGACGTATTTGAGCCATGGTGTCGGGTCGCCGCCGTTGTGATTGGCGCGTAGGATGGAGCGCGACTCCTGCGTATCGGGACCGCACAAAATCAGGTCCGCTATCAGGTCATGTTCCCATGCCGTCCGTACGGCCACGTCGGCACGCCGGCTAAACCACCGCGGGTTGGGCCGATGCGAGTAATCACCCCGGTCGGTCAGACGCCCGTTATCGTCAAAAAAAGGTTTTTCCTTTGGATTTGGATAACGGTCGCAATGTAAAGTAAATCGAAGCTTCTTAAAGTATTTCGCATTGCCGGCTATATCTGCGGCGATGTCATTTCTGCTGGGTTTATTATCTTTCTGATAGCCGGACAGGAACGAATAATGCGTATTACCGAAAATATAAGGATGGGAACCGTCTGAGCGCATGTACCAACGGCGGCCCGAACTGTTGGAATTGACAATCCAAAAACCGGGATGGCCCGAAGCAGTAGCAGTCAGGTAGTTACCCTGTTTTTGGCCGTGAAGACTTTGTTTATTTGAATAGACCTCAACTAAATTCCAGCGTCCGGTTTTTGTCGGGCAGAAGCGAACCTTGAAGACATTGCCGCTGGTCCCTCCATTACCGTCACCGTCCCAGAAACCGTGAATCTTATACTCAGGCGAACCGTTTTCGTGGCGAAAGCGAATCCAAAAATCAATATCGCGGGCAGGAACGTCTTTTTCATTTTGCAGGGGGCCGCGAAATGTAAGTTCCACAATGGAATACTGACTCCCTTTTCCGATTTCCGCACAATGAGTCTGGGAACTAAAGAAGGTGAAGGACAGTGATACAGAAAAAAACCAAACAATTTTATTAACGTGCCATACCATTATGATTTTCCCTTTGGTCGTTGAGAATTCTTTGTTACGGAATTCAGTAAACAGATAGTATAAAATATTCTTTTGTATTAGTCACACAGATTTGCTATTCTATCAATAGAGAATATAATACCGTAAGAAATAATAGCTCTTTTTCAGGAGGTTGACCTATGGTAAGCAAGAAACAATTCAGCCGTCGTCAATTTATGGCAGGTACTGCCGCTGCAATGACTTTTTCTATTGTTCCCCGACACGTTCTCGGAGGCCCCGGCCGCACGCCGCCCAGCGAGAAGATAAACCTGGCGGGCATCGGGATCGGGGGAGTTGGTCACGGCCAATTGCAGAGTTGTGACAAGCAAAATGCTCAAATCGTGGCATTGTGTGATGTGGACGATAAATACGCTGCCAAATCCTATCAAAAGTGGCCTCAAGCCAGGCGCTATCGGGACTATCGCCAATTGCTGGAGTCGGAAAAAGATATTGACGCGGTGTATGTCGGCACACCGGACCATACACACGCGCTAATCACGATAGCAGCGCTCAGGAAAGGCAAGCACGTTTGCTGTGTCAAGCCCCTTACCCGAACGATTTACGAATGCAGAAGAGTTGTAGCCGAAGCGCGAAAGGCGAATGTATTCACGCAGGTAACCGCTTCGGCAAACTCCACCGAGGCCGGCTGCCGGACCTGTGAGATGATTTGGGACGGGGCCATCGGCGACGTACACGAAGTCCACATCTGGTCCAATCGTCCCCTATGGCCCCAGGGAATGACCCGTCCAAAAGGCGCAGATCCCATTCCTGATACCTTCGACTGGGACCTCTGGCTTGGCCCGGCCCGGATACGGCCGTTTAAAGATAAGTGGCCACCAGAACATCTTACATTGGATCAAATTAATAGTGGTAGAAGCTGGCAACTGGCGGTTTACCACCCCTGGAATTTCCGCGGCTGGTGGGACTTCGGCACCGGCGCGCTGGGTGACATGGGCTGCCACCATTTCAACATTCCCATGCGCGCATTAAAAATGGGCCATCCGTCCAGCATCAGTGCTACATCGACTAAGGTGATGTCGGAGTCCGCGCCATTGGCCTCCATCGTAACCTGGAAATTCCCGGCCCGAGAGGGCATGCCGCCGCTCAAGGCGGTCTGGTACGACGGCGGCATCAAGCCCCCGCGCCCCTCCGAGTTGGAATCCGGTCGAGACTTACCGCAATCGGCTGTCCTATATGTCGGCGACAAAGGCAAGATGCTGGACAGGCGTATTATCCCGGAGAGCAAGATGAAGGCTTACACTATGCCGCCCAAAACGCTCAAGCGACGTGGCGGCACCTGGTCGGAATGGTTCGAGGCTATGCGGGGTGGGCAATCTGCCGCCTGCCAGTTCAATTGGGCCGGCCCATTGACTGAGATTGTACTATTGGGCAATATCGCTATTCGAACAGGCAAACGAATTGACTGGGATGGAGAGAATATGCGGATTACCAACGACAGCGATGCAAACAAATACATAAAGGAACCCTACCACAACGGTTGGTCTCTCGAAATATAAATGTCCAGTAGCAAGTAATCATATTTGGAAACTGCGCTACTAATCCGGATTCGCCTTGTTTTTACACAAGTTGAGTCTTTCCCGGTATTGTGAACAGGGATAAATCTTAAAACTAAAGTTGTATTTTTCTAACGTGAGGAAATCATTATGAAAAGACGAACTTTCCTGAAAGGTATGGGCGGTATTGCCACGAGTCTTACCGTGCCCTCTATCGTAAGTTGCGAACAAGCGCTCTCGAAAAAACAGGATGATAAAGTTGCCGGATTACCGCGAAGGACCCTTGGACGGACCGGTGAGAAGGTCTCAGTTGTCGGATTTCCGGGACTGGCACTTAGCCATTATGACCAGGACCGTTGCAATGCCGGACTGCTTGATGCTTTCGAGCGAGGGGTAAATTACTATGATGTCGCACCTGCCTATGGTAAAGACGGAGACTGTGAAAAAAAGATGGGCATTGGATTGCAGGCTGTTGCTATTGACCGCAGTCGTATTTTCTTAGCCTGTAAGACAAGGATGAGGGACAAAGAAGGTGCTCGTTTTGAATTGGAGCGGTCTTTGAAAAGGCTCAAAACCGACCATTTCGATTTGTACCAGTTGCATTGTCTTCGTACGCCCGAAGAGGTCAAAAAGGCCCTGGGACCAGGCGGTGCTATTGAAACCCTTTTGGAAGCCAAAGAAGAGGGAAAAGTGAAGTATCTTGGTTTCTCGGCGCACACTACTAAAGGAGCGCTCGAGGCTATGAAGGGCTTTCGTTTCGATACGGTCATGTTCCCTATCAATTTCGTCGAGTTCTTCAAAATGGGATTTGGCAAGCCGGTCCTCGAACTTGCGAACAAGCAAGGGGCGGCAGTCTTGGCTATCAAGCCATTGTCAAAAGGTCCCTGGCCGGAAGGTGCCAACAGAACGCGTAAATGGTGGTATCGCGCGACCGAGACTCAGGAGGAAGCAAACCTTGCAATGCGATTTACTCTCTCGCAGAAACCTGTCGCAGCGGGAATACCGCCTTCATTTCTTGACCTTCTCGACAAGGCAATCGAGGCAGGGCGGTCCTATCACACTATCACCGAAGCCGAAACGCTGAAACTGCAGGAGATGGCTAAAAACTGTGAGTCTTTATTCCGCAGGGAAGAGGAACGAGTCGCACGTGGTGATTTGTTGCACAGCCCGGTTTATCCCGACAGTCCCCACGAATGTTGTCCGGGCGCCTATGTTTGATACGGAACACAAAAAATATATGCGCTTACTCAAAACAGAGCCGTCCCATACATCTTTAGATATAAAAGAAGTTTTTACCCCAGCGGGGTTTATTTCGCGATCCATGACTGGATTTGAGGTGCGTCCTCAACAAGTCGAAATGGCCAGTGCTATTCAGCGAGTACTTTTGGACGGTCGGCACCTGGCTGTTGAGGCTGGTACTGGTGTTGGCAAGAGCTTTGCATATCTTATTCCGACTATCGAGTTTGTTTGTCGTACGGGCAGTAAGGCACTGATTAGCACCTATACCATCACGCTCCAGGAGCAGCTAATCAATAAAGACATCCCGTTTCTGGTTGATTGTTTACCTCAAACATTCATAGCTGCTCTGGCAAAGGGTAGAGGCAATTACCTGTGCAAACGCCGGCTTGAATTTGCCCTGCGAAGGCAAAGAAGCCTTTTCGATGATTTTGGTTCTAAGCTCGAGCTGATAAGCAATTGGGCTAATCAAACCGAAGATGGGTCGTTGAGTGACATGCCGTTTTTACCAAAAAATCAAATCTGGGATAAAGTCAAAAGCGAACACGGCAATTGTCGCAGTCGCAAGTGCCCTCATTTTCGTACCTGCTTTTACCGGCGCGCCAGACGGCGCTTAGATAAAGCTGATATTGTTGTTGCTAACCATGCTCTGTTGTTTAGTGACCTCATACTCAAAGAAGAGGGTGTGTCGATTCTGCCTGATTATCGTTTTGTGGTAATTGATGAGGCACATAATATCGAACATGTCGCCGAAGACCATTTCGGAATAAATATCAGTAATCATAGAATCAGATTTCTGCTGGACGGCCTTTACAATCCACGTACACATAAGGGGCTTTTGGCCTACACGGATTCTAAAAAAGCAATTGACATGGTTAGCCAAACAAGGAAAGGGGCTATGATTTTCTTGAATCACGTTCGCCACTGGTACGAAGGCGAAAAGGAAGAGACAAAAGGCAGATGCTATAAAAATTTTGTCGATGATACAGTCTCAGGATACTTGAAAGACCTTGGATCGGAATTAACTAAGCTGGCAAAGCAATCAGAGGAAATTGATGAAAAACTTGAGATTATGCGGTTCATTGACCGTTGCAAAGCGTTGGTCCAGGATTTGGAAAACTTCTCTGTGCAGAAGCAGGCGGATTATGTCTACTGGGTCGAGGTGAATGGTGGCGGAGCTGGAACTGTACGCTTGAGAAGCGCAGCAGTGAATGTCGGGCCGGATGTGAAAAGGTGTCTGTTTGATAAATATGAATCGGTGATACTGACAAGTGCAACTTTGAGCACAGGCGCAGCGGGAGAAAGAGGTGGTTTTGATTTCTTTGCAAGCCGAATCGGCTTAGATGATTTTGATGCGGTTAAACTCGGCTCGCCCTTCGATTACGAAAAGCAGGTTACCATTTATATCGAGAAAGACCTGCCGAATCCGAATGAATCGGCTTTTACTGGAGCTGCTGCTGAGGTGTTGAAAAAATATATACTCAAAACTGCCGGCAGAGCATTTGTGCTTTTTACCAGCTACGCAATGCTCGAAGAAATAGCTGACAAACTTTCTGACTGGTTGGCTGAAAATAATATTGAGTTGCTCCAGCAAGGAGCGAATGTTGACAGGACCACCCTTTTGAAGTGCTTTAAGGCTGAGGGCAACAGCGTGCTGTTTGGTACGGACAGTTTCTGGCAGGGAGTTGACGTGCCGGGCGAGAAGCTCTCCAATGTAATTATTGTTCGTTTGCCGTTTGCGGTTCCAGACCAGCCGTTGCTTGCAGGTCGGCTTGAGCAGATAAAAGAGCTGGGAGGCAATCCTTTTTATGACTACCAGTTACCCTCAGCGATTATCAAGTTCAAGCAAGGATTTGGGCGGCTGATTCGCAGTAAAATCGATACCGGCATCGTGGTTATTTTGGACAGCAGAATAGTCAGCAAATCTTATGGCGCTAAGTTTTTAACTGCAATACCCAAATGTAAAACTAAAATTATTGTTGCAGAAAGATAATACTTTTCAGGGAATAACTCTTTTTTAAGGCTCTATTCGACTGCGGATGTTATTTTCGGTAATGATAGGTCAGAAAAGACGCGGGGATGCTCCGAGAGTCAATTTTGTCCGAGAGTTGAAGCTGAAATCAGTTGAAAATTTGCGATGGATTTTGTAATCTAATGAAAACTGTAATGCACCATTTTATGTAGTGCTTATGAGATAAAAGCAAAGGTTTTAAAGATGGGTTGGGAAACTTTTTTCTGTTTCGGTGTTCTCATACTGGTATTAGCTGGATTGATCGCCAACCGCGCGCCGGATGTGTTATTGCTGGGGGCGGTGGTTATCCTGGCGATAGTAAGGATAATAACGCCCGAAGAAGCTTTGGCAGGTTTTTCCAACACAAGCATGCTGACCGTCGGTGCGCTTTATGTGATTGCCGCCGCTCTGCGGGAAACCGGCACACTCGATGTAGCCGGGTCATGGCTCTTGAAACGAGCGAAATCTGAGCGGGCAGTATTGGTGCGAATGGCCGGGGCACTCCCCGTGATGTCCGCTTTTCTAAATAACACACCAATCGTCGCAATGTTTATCCCAATTGTATCTGGTTGGTGTAAGAAGCACAGAATTGCTCCTTCACGACTGTTGTTGCCGCTTTCCTACCTTTGTATTGTAGGAGGAACGTGCACCTTGATAGGCACCAGCACAAACCTCGTTGTCAATGGCTTAATGGAAGAGACATCGCGATCAAACCCCGAGCTAAGCCAGGCCTTACATCCTATGGGTTTTTTCGAACTGGGTTATGTAGGCTTGCCCTATGCAATCGTAGGTATCATCTACCTGCTCGTTGTTGGGCAGCGCCTTCTGCCCAACCGTAAGGACCTTATTGAAAAGTTTACAGAATCGTCCCGCGAGTACCTCGTCAATATGCGCGTACAGTCCAATTGCCGTCTCGTAGGCCAAACGGTTCAGGAGGCAGGGCTTCGGCAGCTGCCAGGCTTGTTCCTCGTCGAGATTACTCGCGACGACCGGGCAATCTCACCCGTTCCGCCGGACTGTGTTCTTAAATCAAACGACATCCTCACGTTCACAGGGGTTGTGAGCACGATTGTGGACCTTGAGAAAATACGGGGGCTTGTTCCCATCGCTGACGAAGGTTATGAAGCCCATGCTGCAAAACGTCGAGAGCGCGTGCTTTGCGAAGCAGTGGTTTCAAAGACATGCCCCAGTGTCGGGAAAAGCATTCGCGATGCGGACTTTCGTGCTCGGTACAACGCTGCCGTGGTTGCCGTCCATCGTGGCGGAGAGCAGCTCGTTGGTAAGGTTGGGGACATGGTCTTAAAGCCCGGCGACACGCTTCTTATTCAGGCTGGTCCGCATTTTATGCGCGCCAATAGAAACAACTCACATTTTCTTTTGATTGGTGGTGTCGAAGACTCCCGTCCTTTGCGACACGACAAGGCTATATGGTCTTTGATTTTGCTGGTTGTGCTAATTACATTGATGGTTAGCGGTGTGATCAAAATCGTTTTGGCTGCGTTTTTAGTAGCCGGTTTAATGGTCGCCACCCGTTGCATCTCAGCCTCGCATGCTCGTCGGAGTGTCGATTGGCAGACTCTGGTTACTATCGCAGCCGCTTTTGGAATAGCCAAAGCCCTGATTAACTCAGGATGTGTGGATTCGATTTCGGCGCTTTTTACAAGTCTCACCGGGCGTTTGGGACCGTACGGAGTACTTGCCGGAGTTTACCTTATGACCAGCCTGTTCGCCGCAATGGTGGGTAATAACGCTGCTGCCGCACTTGTTTTCCCGTTTGCAGTAGTGATTGCCGGGCAGACCGGAGTCAATCCGCGACCTTTTGTTATGTGTGTAGCTTTCGCAGCATCGGCCAGCTTCATAAGCCCGCTGAGCTATCAAACGAATCTAATGGTCTATGGCCCCGGCGGCTATCGCTTCACGGATTTTATACGAGTCGGGTTACCTCTTAACATTTTGCTCCTAATCTGTGCAACTATACTAATCCCGCTTGTATGGCATTTTTGATGTGAAATGTGGATTGATAAATATATCCTGGGAAAGTTAGTACTCTGGAGAAGTAACGTTGTTCCGGATTTGCTTTATTGATGACGACGGGGAGTTTGAGATTCCTCTGTTCTGTGATGTTTTCGGAGAAGCCTTCGATATAATCGCGGCAAGTAACTACACTGAGCTAAAGTCCCTTATCGATAGTCGAGAAGACTGGAAACCTGTTCTGTTTGTTCTCGACTTGTACTTTCCATCCGGACCGGCAAACCGAGAGGCTATCGAAGCACTAAGAGCGGAACCGTTATCTGTGGAAAACGATAACGCAGAAATCAGAACTGCTTATAGAAATTACCTCAGAGCAAAGACCCGTCTGGCCGGGGTCCTTGATGCCTGGAAGCAGAATGCCAATGGTGGATTAATACTTGCTGAGAAGGTTGTAGCTGACTATCCAGACGTGCCTATCGTTTTCTACTCCCGCAAGGCCACACTTGAGGACGTGGTTCGATGTATGGCCGCCAGGAATGTCTGGTCGGTGGAGAGGAAACCGACGGGCAAAGATTCAGCCGACACAATCGAATTGACAAGATTAGCTCAGCAGCGCATTATTCGTCGATTCAAGATGGCTATCTCGAAGGTTGACTCAGGGGAATTGGAACGCAAGAAGGAGGCCGCTGAAGTTCTTGTGGAAATGCTGCGAGATTTTGGCTGAAATCGGAACATACCGTCTAAAGTTGAGTTTTAAGTAGAAATAAAGGTCTTATTCAAGGAGAGCAAGAATGCACTCGAATCTTATCTCGCCACACGGGGATAAACTGATTAATTTGGTTGTCGATCAAGAAAGGGATGAGGAGCTCAAGGGTCTTTCCCGGGATTGGCCGTCCTGGGACCTCACACCTCGCCAAATTTGTGACCTTGAACTTCTTGCCAATGGTGGTTTCTCACCTCTTGAGGAATTTCTTTGTCGAAATGATTATAAGAGTGTTTGTGAGAAGATGAGGTTGGCCGACGGCACTATTTGGCCGATCCCGATTATGCTTGATGTTACTGAGGAGCTGGCAAAAAATCTGGCCGAGGGCGCGATTCTGACGCTGCGAGATGCCGAAGGTGTCATGCTCGCCGCTCTCAATGTGGAACAGATATGGCAATCTGATCTTATGTGTGAGGCCCAGCAGGTATTTGGAACAACAAACCCGGAACATCCGGGCGTCGCGTACCTACAGCACAGTACGAATCCGTGGTATGTTGGAGGTAAATTAGAGGTCCTGCAACTACCTCACCATTACGACTTTGTGGAATTTCGACTTACACCATCGCAGCTCCGAGAGAAATTCACAACTTTCGGATGGCACCACATTATTGCTTTTCAGACTCGTAATCCTATGCACCGTGCTCACCAGGAGATCACTTTCCGCGCAGCAAAAGAAATTGAAGCAAACCTGCTGATTCACCCGGTCGTTGGGATGACCAAACCCGGTGATGTGGACCATTACACGCGTGTAAGATGTTATATGTCGATACTGAAACACTATCCTCATCATACAGCGATGTTGAGTCTTCTACCGCTTGCCATGCGAATGGGTGGTCCGCGGGAGGCCGTGTGGCACGCTATTATCCGTAAGAACTTCGGATGCACACACCTAATCGTTGGCAGAGACCACGCAGGCCCCGGCTCCGACTCAAGCGGCCAGCCGTTCTATGGTCCATACGATGCCCAGGAACTGCTGCAGAGTCATGAGCAGGAGCTTGGTATAAAGATGGTTCCCTTCAAAATGATGGCGTATGTAGCTGACCTGGATGAGTATATGCCGATAGATGAAGTTCCGGAAGGAACAGATGTCAAAACACTTTCCGGCACCGACCTTAGAGAGCGTTTGGCCACGGGTCGTGAGATACCAACCTGGTTCTCCTTCCCGGAAGTGATTGATGAACTTCGGCGGACCTATCCGCCGCGAAGCAAACAGGGGTTCACCGTGTTCTTTACAGGCCTGCCGAGTTCCGGAAAGTCCACTTTGGCAAACGTTTTGTTGGTGAAGCTGTTAGAAGCTGGAGGACAACCTGTCACTTTGCTGGATGGAGATATTGTCAGGAAGAATTTGTCGTCGGAACTTGGCTTCTCGAAAGAACACCGTGACCTGAATATTCAGCGAATTGGCTTTGTTGCATCGGAGATAACTAAAAACCGCGGTATCGCGATATGCGCGCCCATCGCACCTTATGACAGTGTACGAAAGCAAGTCAGGCAGGTGGTAGAAGCAGGGGGCGGTTTTATCCTTGTTCATGTCGCCACGCCTGTAGAAGTGTGCGAGCAGCGAGACCGCAAGGGGCTCTACGCCAAGGCACGTGCGGGAATCATCAAGGAGTTCACCGGTATATCGGATCCGTACGAGGAACCGGACGATGCGGACGTAGTGCTGGATACAACCGACTCGACACCGGAAGAGTGCGTGCAGGCTGTTATTCTGCACCTTGAGAAAGAAGGCTATATAGCTTCCTGATAATTTTCCATACCAACGCCATAATGTTTATCGCCTGTTTCGGTATAGGGAAGCATCTACAGTTGAAGCCATCTTATCGATGTCTAAACAATTGCCGAGAAAGTCGTTTACCCGGCGGCATTGCGGTAGTGGTTCCTGGACCATGTCCTTGTAGCTAATCGAAATCATTGAAAAGTTACCTTGTTGGTTTACCCACTGGTAAATCTTTTCCAGGTCTTTTTCAAACATCTGGGTAAGCTTTTCATCACTTATATCGGCACCTTGTTGACCAGTTCGCTCAAGCATAGCCCTTTGGGAGGCCATTATCTCGGCTATGTTTCGGTCCATGAAAATGACTCGGTATTCATAGTCATGGGGCAGGTCATATAATAGCCGATAAACCATCTTTACTGCCTTGCCGGCAGCCACTTGCACCCAGGAAGGATCGTCCCTGGTCTTTTTAACAGGCTCAAATTCAAAGTACCCTTTGGGATTATCCTGGTCACTTTTACGGATATTATCTGTAAGAATCGGCATACCGCCGACTTCTAACGCCTGCATCATCATAGACGTGCCTGAACGGGGCAGGCCCGAGACCACTGTAACGAAATTTAGCTCCATAATTACTACCTTTTAAAATTGGGTTTGTTTGGGTTTGTTTTTTCGGAGCATGAAGGCGGTTTCATTTTCATAATCCTCTATAATATATAAGTTTACGTTCATTTTGGGCTTTATGGAAATTGGGTTTGAATTGGGTTTGTTTATTCGGACTGTGAAATCGTCTTTTTTTCTGTAATCCTTTATTAAAGTTAAGTTTACATTCATTTTGGCTCTTTTTAAATTGGGTTTGATTGGGTTTGTATTGGGTTTGTTTTCACCAAGTGTCCAATCGCGTTTTCTTTCATAATCCGTTGTATTATATAGATTTGCGTTCATTTGACTTTTATGGAAATTGGGTTTGTTTTGCATAAAAAGGGTTGATTTGTAGAGGATTCTCTACAAGTGTAGAGGAGAACAAAGTGACTAAAGTGAGCTAAAGTTGGATTCTCGATTCTGGATTCTCGATGGTTGTGATGGTTCATGGGTTAATTTAGTTAATATGGTTATTTGGCTGCTTTTTGGCAGGGAGTAAAAAAACACTCCCTCTATAATTAGAGCTACCTGCACTTTTGATACGAAAATATAACCCTTTCTCGTCGCTCGTCGCTCGTAACTCGATGCCACTAAGGCAGTTAAAAATTTTAGAAAAATTTTATTTTTGCTCTGAGGTATCAACGCTTTTGGTCGAAAACTGACGGAATATTTTACCTATCTTAACGCAAAAAACCACTGATTTCAAGTAGATTTGAAAAAAATGTCCGAGAGACGGCACTCAACCAAAAGGGTACGATATTTCGCACCATTTTTCGTATTCACACATGATTGGTGCGATTCATCGCACCCTACCACCGGTTTGTCGAATTGCCCAAAATTAAGTGATAATCCAAGGATTAAAACGGTTGAGTACACCGTTGCCTAAGTCAAATCACTGGATTAAACGAAAAGAAACCACCTATTTGTTTGTCATTTTTTGCTTGACAGGGGAAAATTTTGTTATATTTTGTGTGGGTACAACAGCGGCTGGGATTCTTCTGAATGACGAAAAGTTCGGGATGTTATACGGAAACCATATATACATAGTTGGATTCACAAAACGTGTGGAGGCAAACCATGGCCAGGAAGATTATGATCGTAGCCTTGCTGTTGCTCATCGGGTGCAAATCTTCTCCAATTATCAAGCACCCCTTGAACCTCGAGGACATGACGCCCCTTGAGTTTCTGATCCATCTGGAGAGCGACCACAACAAGGGCGACTGTTATTACATTCGCTTTGTCACTGGAGGCTGGGTGAAGGAGGAACACCTTCCGCACCTCTTCGACCTGATCGATTCAGACGAGAAGTGCACTTTGCCGGTTTTCTTCGCTTCATCTCCCCACGTTGATATGGGTGATGGCAGTACAGTTGGCCGCGAGGCGGGCTTCTTAATCAAGAATTATATGGGTCAGAGGTATCCTGCACCCCTTGGTTCGAGGCTCTCGGACGCGGACAAAAAAGAACTTAGAAAGTGGTGGAAAGAATACCGGAAGAAAGGTGGATGAATCCAACCACCGCGTCGAGCGGACGTGGGGCACTTTCTGGGTGTTCCACCTTTTTGACCTAGTCCGGGAACGCCGGCGCGCCAGAAGAACTCGGATATGTCCAGAATGTGGCACTCAGATCATACTGCCTCGCTGATGCTGCGGATAGGATTCTTTTGAATGACGAGAAGTTCGGGATGTTATGCGGAAACCGTATAAGAGGCCTAATAAGAAGGCGAACCGGCCTAAATCGTTTCCAAGGTATTACTTATTGACTTTGGGCAAAGGGGTGTTATACTGAGGCTCGGAGAGGTAAGGAGTTTTATGCGGAAACCATATATACGCCTGGTGTCCTATGTTAGTTGAACGAGCATACGTAACTGTTCGGAATCAGAAGAACTGGACATAAGCGTTCTTTCTGTAAGCACTTAAGGTGCAAGATGCAAGGTAAGGCAACCTCTTTCAAAATGAGTTTTTGGAATAAAAACTACCTTGTATATGACCAAACACGGTCCTACAAACCTCAGCATTTTCCACTCACAGAGCAAAAACGGCTATACAACATCTCAGGGCAGCTTTTAAGCTTGCCAGTCGTTCAATTATCGTGGGACACGAGGTATATACGTAGTTATGTTGCAATATTAAGGAGGAACCAATGAATACGAGCATAAAGCGAGTTCTCTTCTGGACTCCGAGGGTTCTGTGCATTCTTTTCGCGATGTTTTTGAGTCTGTTTACCTTGGACGTATTCAGTGAAGGTTATGGCTTTGGGGAAACAATTCTTGCACTGCTAATCCATTTAGTTCCAGTGTACATTGTTGTCATCGTATTAGTTATAGCATGGCGTTGGGAATGGGTTGGGGCGATTCTGTTCATCGCTGTGGCGTTGTTCTATCTGGTCTGGAGCTGGGGACGATTCCATTGGAGCGTTTATTTGGTGATTTCCGGCCCCTTGGTCTTGATAGGTGGTCTTTTTCTGTTCAACTGGATATACAGAGAACAACTGCGAACGCGATAGTTGCAGCCTAACAACGGGTTCCAGCCGACCGTTACGCGCGGTTCAACGTAATTCAATAGAATACACGAAGTTCCCTGCTGATTAGGGGAAAAGTCAAACGGTGTGCAGACTTCGGCGAGCTCAGCCGAGCCGTGCACACCCTACCCTTTCTTTCAGAAATAATGGTGGGGCAGGCCCCACCCTACAACCTACAACTGACCACCACAGGGGTGGGGGGTTAAATAAAACTTCGCAGGAATGACCCCGCACTAATTAGACGTGAGTTAGCACTCAATAAGTGCGGGACAAGCAACCCCCGACCCCCGGCAGACAAGCAAGTAAGCACACACCGAGGGTAAACTCAAGTGCCGGGGGCTAACAATTTGGATTGCCGCAATGGGCCGGGCTGGATTCGAACCAGCGTAAGCTTACGCTAACGGGTTTACAGCCCGTCCCCTTTAGCCTCTCGGGCACCGACCCAATTCAATTGACTATTTTCTATTGTCTATTTACTATTGAAACGACATTGTCAATAATCAATTGTCAATTGTCAATAGAAAAAACAGCATGGGCTAAAGCCCATCCTACCCAAAATAGCAGCGTGGGGTAACGTGTATTATTAGCTGAAAGACCGCTAAAAGCCTGAACAATCCACCTACAATCATGACATGCACCCAATGGCAATCCCCATTTCAATTGACTATTTTCTATTTTCTATTTACTATTGAAACGGAATATTCAATATACAATAATCAATAGTCAATCAGGTCTCATACAGATAGGAACTTGATACAATGCCCAGAACAAAAATCATTGCCACATTAGGCCCTGTTAGCAGCAACTACACTGTCCTGCGGAAGATGTTCGCAGCCGGCTTGGATGTAGTCAGGCTGAATTTTTCCCACGGCAGTCATAAGCAGCATCTCGAATCTATAAAGCTTGTCCGCCGGCTAAACAGAAAGTACAGACGACACATTCGGATAATGCAGGACCTGGAGGGATTTCGAATCAGAATCGGGCGATTCAAAGGTGCTAAAACCAGATTCTTAAAGAACCGCACGGTAGTGTGGCTGACCAAGGACGCCGAAGCATGCGGGCCACGAACAATACCTTTTGATTACAAAGGTGATTTGGGCAGGATAAAACCAAAACAACTTATCTATATTGATGATGGGAACATGATCCTGCGCGTAAAGAGCACCTCCGCCAATAGCATAAAAGCAGTCGTTGTCGAAGGAGGTATCCTAAAGGAGAGAAAAGGCATAAATATTCCTGATGTGGACCTTGGATTTGAAGGGACAACCACGAAAGACAAAAAGGACATTGAGTTCGGCATAAAACACAGGGTCGATTACATCGCTTTGTCGTTTGTACGGGATGAAAACGATATTCGGCAGGCTGCTGTACTGATAAAGCCGAGGTTGCCCAACTGTCAAATCGTGGCAAAAATAGAGAATAGACAAGCGATAGAAAACATAGACGGAATAATTGAGGCAGCGGATGGAATAATGATAGCTCGCGGCGATATGGGTGTTGCCATCCCAATCCATGAAGTCCCCATAGTCCAAAAGCGTATAATAAGAAAGTCTAATGCCGCGGGAAAGTTCGTAATTACAGCTACACAGATGCTGGAACACATGACCGAGCACAGCAGACCGACGCGTGCCGAGGTTACTGACGTCGCCAATGCAATCATCGATGGTACCGACTTCGTTATGCTTTCGGCGGAAACTGCTGTCGGTCGTTTTCCGTATCAGTCAGTCCTAATGATGAACGAGATCATTAAGTTTACCGAAAAATCCGTGTCAGACTTTGAAATTTAAGATTTAAGATTTAAGATGCAGAGGGGCGAAGGAGAGTGGTTCAATTCATGGTATAGACACATCGTAGTTGGGTTTAAAGCGTTGGTGCCATTTTAGTGTCCACAATTCTTCCAGGTAAACTCTTTCTACGTGGCTGTCCACAAATCCAATGTTGGTCGCTTTTTTATGGCGGTCAACGCAGAATCGCCCCATAAAATACCCTTCGCCATGAGGATACCCCGGATATCCTATCTCGCCAGACAGGTCCTCGGGCACCATATCGTTAGCGAAAGGCCACGAGCCGACCCACACCGAATCGCCTAATAGCGGGACACTCGATTTAGTGTCCGAGTATTTCTTGTAGAAATTTTCTGCCGGAAATGCTGGGGCGTAAATTGGGTCGTCGGGCAGCAGCCATAAATTCAGCCCGTAGCTGCCTTCCCCGCCCATGAAGCGCCACGAGCTATACGCCGAACCGTAGAACGATGCGCCCGACCGGTCCTGGCGTTTTGCCATCGGACAAAATGTTACTTTCATCACCCCCTCTATGTGCTCGGCCGGGTTGTCCTTATAATCCTTAGCGCTCAGATATGGCGCCAATTGATGGAACCAGTACTCGCCGGACTGATGAGAGAAGGGCATAGTTAAATCATCGTGGTCAAGCGCGTAAAGATTCATAGCCAGACACAACTGCCGGAGATTGCTCTGACAAACACTTGAACGCGCCTGCTTGCGTACATAACTAAGCGCCGGCATTAAAATCGCCATCAATAATGCGATAATGGCAATCACCACCAGGAGTTCTATTAGGGTAAATGCCCTTCGCTTATCCATAACAGCACCATAGTTTTTCATGCACAGGGTTGTGAACCAAAAGATGATAGTACGCTTTTTGGGACTAAAAATCAAGAGAAATGTTCCCGGCTTTCTTAGGACTTGTAAATAAATTATCTTCCATTTTTGGCTGGCTGCGGCTTCGGCTGGCGGCCTCAGCAAAACTCGGACTACCAACCAGTAGTCCTGCGTTTTGCTTCCTTGCCAGCCTTGTCCTCGCTC
>JADFJC010000152.1 GCA_022566315.1 Planctomycetota bacterium | reverse complement strand
ACGCTCTCACTTATTGCAACGTGGTTTTTGATTTGTGAAACACGCCGGGGGAAAAAAATATACTCCGGCACTGACAGTACCCCAGGTTCGCATTATGCTGGATATGCTGTTGCGACAAGAGTGCGATCACAGATATCCAGATTGGCTGATGCACTTTGTGAAGCGAAAAAGCGAACGCCGAGAGTTGGCTCGTTTTCACCATTATAAACGCCATAACTTATTGGCTCCACTACGTGTTACAGAACGAAAATGAAATCATACAGTACAGCTAGCAAGATTCTCGTTAAATGAATCGGTCACGAGGCTTGAAAAATCTTCTTCAACAACTATATCCATTTGCTTTGCTGAAGGATGAACGTGTTTGTTAAGGTAATCCCAGATTGGTTGAAATTTCTCTTTAAAACCTTTTTCATCTAAATTCAATATCGGGCATAATACAGCTTTTACAAGTTTCCGTCCGTAAATCCTCTTCTCCATTCCCATTATTTTTCCAATCTGCTCATCAAGGCTTAATATAGGATACTTACAATCAACATAATAAGCTTGGGCTATCATCTCTAAGACATAGCGCAAGTTTCTATAAACCATCGGGTAATTTGCGTTATGAAAAATAAACTGGAGCCAATAAATCTCTTTAAATAACCTTATAAATTGAATGAAAACTATGTTCATTTGCTCCTCTCGGTTGTACTTAGATAGAATCCAATTAGTTATATCTATCCAATTATTCCCATGAAAATTTATAATATGAACAGCATCCTCCTTTCCTAAACGTGCTATGGTCTCACTTCTCACTAATTTCCAAGTTTCGTAAAGCACATCCAAGGACTTTTCAAACTTCTTATCTCTTTGAGCACTCATTGTATCTGTTTATTTGCTCCCCCGCTCAACTCGCCGCCTCGATAATATAACCTTTGCAAAGTGCCAAGAATTTGGGTAACCCCAATTTATCGAGCCGGTCACAAATTCTCCATTTACGCTCCGCTACTGATTATTCTATGACGACCGCCGTGCCCTTGGCGGAAGCCATCAAAAGCGATTTGTTTTTGGAGCCGACGTTATCGTAGTCCAGGGAAAAACCGACAATGGCGTTCGCGCCCAATCTCCTCGCTTCTTCTTTGGCTTCAGCAATAACTTCATCCTGCATCGACTTCATAACATCCTGATATGAGGCCGAGCGTCCGCCAAAGATATCGCGAAAAGATGTAAGGAAGTCACGGACAATATTGATCGCCCGAACGTTCCGCGTAATCACAATACCTTTATATTCCTTGATTTTAATCCCGTCTAAAATCGGCGTCGTAAAGATTTGAATATCGTTCATTGGACTTCATTCTCCCTTCATTTTTCATTACATCAATTCCCGATTCGTCTTATATATACCGCTAATTCTCTGCCGATGCCACCAGGTTTTTTCCAGCTTTGGTCGCCGGCCTTGACTTTTACTTCTGCCTGTCTAACCTCTTTTGAAGTTACACAATCAAACCAGCGAAATTCATAGGTCCCCCGCCTCATATCTTTCAATCCAATTTCCCTTTTCAGCTTCGGAGAATAAGCAATGTAACTTCTCCCCGGCTGCGCCAACACATATTTCGTCCCTGCAAATCTCAGCTCATCGTGCGGCGACATCTCATTAAAATTGGTGGACTCGAAAAAGCGCACGAGACTTCCGCAGTCTTTAAGGTCGCTCTTCGCTGTCGTGGCAATATCCATATTTAGAATCATTACATACGCACCACCCATTGCACACGCCCAGCTCTTCTTGCGCGCAATCTCCCCGGTCCCATATTCGGCCGCTTCGGACATATTAAGATTGTATCTGCCTTTTGCCTGCTTGAAGGCGCTGACCATACCCTTATGCAGGGCATCGGCACTTGACTGATTATACTGGATGGCAAACTGGTCGATACTCGGCGCATCTGCAAACTCCGAAAAATCCAGCCCGCTGAGCTTGTGCACAGCTATTACGTGGTCATAATCGTCAGCAGCGCGAATCTCCGCCGCGATATTCTTCACTCGCTTTGCGCTGAACGCCTCCTGGTATTCCTCTGCAATGCACCATATCAGATTTTTGTGATGCTCGAATCGGTTGACGAGTGTATGAATAAAATCCTTTTCTTCTTTGCCCACCTTGTCGCCCGTCCTCCAAATCCGCGCGCTGTCGTCATAGAGGAACAGATATATGACAATGCCGTTCTTGTCCATTTCCGTAAACCACCCCTCCCACTGTGCGAGCACTTTCGAATTGATGCTTTTACGCGGGTCGTTATTCACAAATGGATTATGCGTTTTATCTCCATCGCCGCCGTGCGAGCGTACCGCCATCAAGTAAATACAGTTGGCGCCGGTCCCTTTCATTTTCTCTATCAATTCCATCTGGTCGCCATCCCGGGTTCCGTCCGGCTTTAACTTCCCTCGATAAAGAAAGTCCTCCGGGTCGCCCGGCCCGCACATAAAGAAAGGCCCACCGCCCTTGCGCTTGAGCCACTGCGGATGCTCAGAATCGACAACAATTTGACCGCTCTGAGGCCCGGAAAGTATTACGGAATCTTTGAGAAGCTTCAGCGTATGGTTTTCCATCTTGCTTCCCTGGATTTTGGTGTCGTTCCAGCTAATAATCAAACCCAGGCCCGGCATAACAACCATAGCGCGCACCCCGCCATGCCCGAAGCAGCCGTATGTATCTACCGGCACATCCGGCCAATGCCGTGTGCCGTCCCGGGCAACACCATTTGTCCACCAGAGCCAGCTATAGCTGCCGAGGTGGTCACACTGATTATCCGGGATTCTTTTTGAGCCTATGGAACGCTGTCCCGGTATCATCTGAGCCTTTTGACCAGCCGTCCGTGGAATCGAATTCGGTAAGGGACTCGTTACCGCCATTGTCGCATGCTCATAACTGACTAATTGCTTGTCTTTCCATTTGCCTTTACGCAAATACAACAATCCAAAACGTGCAAAATCCCGCGGCGAAATCGCCATTCGACCGGGTCTGTCCTTGACACCGAAGGCCATAAAAGTCGGATTGTCCTGACACTGAAGAATATCGGTAAGCTTCGGATGCAGGACATCAGCGTCCACCGTCTCATAGCCAACGCCATAGACCTTCTTAAACAGCGTGTCCCAGAACAGCGCCATCTGCCAGTCGTTGTAGGCATAGGCTGTCCCTGGCGCATCAGTAAGACCGTAGCATGATATCTGGTTCGCAAAGTCTCGCCATCTGATACCTCGGTCTTTATAGCCAAGGTCCTTGTTAATCTGGTTCAGCCGCGGTTCCCACTTGTTGACCCGCTCGTTAAGGCTGGAAATTTTGCCATTCTCTACGGCCTTAAACAGAAAGTGCGAGTAAAAAGGTTTTGCCGCTGACGCAACGTCTTTTCGCTTACTCGCATCGCCCCAGGTATAAACCATAACTCCATTCCGTACCACACACCCAAACCCACCAGTGTAATTGCTCAATTCTTTCAGTTTCTTTACATCCAGGCCGACTTGCTCAGGTCTTTTAATTGCCCATTCTTTCCCCGGATACACCAGCTTCGTTTCGACCGCTTGTATCTCTGAAATTCCCAAACACAAACTAACCAAAAGCCCCGCTGATAACATCTTTGTTAGCTTCATTTCGTCGTCTCCAGGTTATCTTTGACTAATGATGCATTTAATTTGTTGTGGTCACTGGCCACATCGGTCAGAACATTATCAGCGAAAAGTACACGCTTGCTTGGCTTACCCTCGATGGTTAGCGCCTTTGGCCGGACGCTCGAAAACAAATTACCGACCACGGTAACATCGGATGTGCCCTTGAGTACCATACCGGCTGCCGCCAGGTCACTCGTTCCGCGTTTTACCTTGCCCTCGCCAAGGTAGCTGTCGGAGAAGTTGTTGCCGGTAACCGTAATGCGTCCACTGTTTGGCCCGATTCTCAGAGCGTCTCTGCCGGAAATAGTGAACGTGTTGGCGCTGACGGCGCAGCCGTGCGCATCGCGCAGGTCTATCCCGCCGGAACTGTTGTGTGCAATCACATTGGCACTAAGCGCGATACCATAGCAGTCCCTGTCGAGCACGATGGCTGTGCCCGCGCATTCTTCTATCATATTGCCCGAGACGACTGAGCCGTAACTATTCTCAATCACAACACCGTCGCCCAAATGGTCGTCGAGGTTGTTGCCTGTCATACAGAGGTTGAAGCCATCGATGAACCTGACGGCATCGTGGTTCTCTTCAAACTGGTTCGCCGAGACGACAACATCGTGGCAGCCAATCAGATTCAGCCCCGTCTTTTTGTTATAAGTCATCAGCGAATCGCATATCCGCGGGTCCTCGTAGCAGTAGTACAGCCGAATACCGTCGCCGCCGTGATAGCTAACGGTAACACCATCAATGAAGATTTCGTTTATCCGCCTTGCCTCGATGCCGTGGCCGCTTTTTTCGTTGCCGGTGATGCGGAAGTTAGCTAACCGAATCCGCCACAGCTCAGCCTTTCGGTTATCACCTCCACTTGGGTGCTGAAGTATCAGAGCACTCTTGCCTTCGGTGTTAATGTTCTTGATATGCGTGGCCGTGCCGGCACCTTCAATTAGCACGTCGGGCTTAGTTACCTTCAATGGCTTACTAATCTCAAACGTACCAGGCGGCAGACGCACAACACCACCTTCATCCGGCAGCGCATCTATCGCCGCCTGGATAGTCGGATAACGGCCGGCATCAATAACGGGCCGCGCACCCGGCAGCCGCTGAGAAGCCGGATTATTCTGCCGGCCCTGACCACCTGAGGCCAAAAAGAAGCTCACAATCACCACGGCTGCAATTATCATAACTGCTGTCCGGTATGTCCGTTTCATTTTATCTCTCCTGACTAAAGCCAAAATTGGAAATTACAAACCCCGCCCCCCTTCATCAAAATAGGAACGCTACCAAATCTTGATTCGCCGGGCTGGTTTTTTAAGTCCGCTGGCAATCGCTTTTTTACGAAGCCTCTCACCGGCGGGAAAAGGACAATGAAAGAAAAGAACCTGAACCACTTTCGGATAACGGTTTAGGGCATCGAGGGCTTTGGCCCATTGGTCGGGATACTTCCGACGTAAGGGTTGGGCCAAATCAAGACAGATTGCTGAATAAGCGGCAAAGGCAAGTTTTTGAACCTCATTTTCATTTATTATAGTTGTTTCGATCCTGGATTTCATTTTTGACCGCAATCGGGTAATCTCTCCGGCAAAGTTGGGCATTGGCACGATGTTGGCTGGTTTTTCAAGACGTATCCGATATGCGTTTCGGCCGTTGACATTCAACTTTTGTCCACCCTTTTCAATTATTACACGCTCAGCCAGGTCAATGAGACGGTCAGCAAAGCTGGTAATTGTCTCGTCCATGGGCATATCATCACGCGTGGTGTTGCGATAGCGGTCAATAATATTCCAGTTTTGCATCATCATCCAACGGTATCCCTTGATGACGCCAATGATGGTTCCGGAAGTAGCTGCATTGTTATCAGAGTCCCAGCCGAAGTTGAATGCGGTAATAAGAGTTTTGACGAGATCTCCCTCACCGTAAAGCAAGGCGGCAATAGTGGAAGCTGTATTGAGCTCGTACCCGTTTCTATCGCGCATAGCGCCGCCATGGCGGCTGTAGTTTTGTTTGACAAGACGACGGGTGGCACGCCAATCATCAGGATATAATTTATGCCACCGGCGGACGTCCTTGACAATTTGCCGAATAGTACACTTTGGGTCGATGGCGTCCAGGCCGGCATCAAGAATTTTATCCATATCGCCTGTTATAAAGGCAGTAGCTATCATCGACGTGAACAACTGTGTCGTCTGCGCAGGCTCAGCATCGATAGTTACATGCGTATAATTTAAACCAATCTTAGCCGCAGTCTGGGGCATCCCGGGAGCAACCAAACCGAACGATTCACAAATGAATTGGCCCGAGATATTGAAGTCGGCCCATGGGTTAAGCACAATGCTGCCCGTCAGCGGGGGTTCAAAACCAATGTCCATCAACTGGCGTGCATACTGGTTGGAGCACCAAATACGTTTGTTGATTCGTTCTTTCCATAATTGCACGATAAGATGAGGCGAGAGCATAATCACATTCTGGCGCTGCATAGCAACGATATAGACCCATTCAAGGTCAGTGTCATCGTCCGTCCAGGCACCTTCCGGAAGAGCGGGTGTATATTCTTTGACATTTCCAGGCTCGGCGATATATTTCATTTCGTGTTTCAGACCATTAAGGTTACCCAAGAGTTGGCCGAGCAATCCCCCACGAATTTTGTCGCGAAGGCTTTCTGCGGACAACTCAGCCGATTGACCGGGTCCTTCGGCGCCGTACACAATGTCATTTCCGGTTACGGGGCCAATCGTCAGAAATACCCCAGCCGTTATTAAAATCGCCTCTCGAATTTTCACTTTCCGTTTCCTGTCAACTTAGGACTATCGTCTGCCGTCGCTCTGATTATCTTTTTACGAACAAGCTCCCAGGGAGTTGCTTTATCAGGCCTTTCAGCCGCAGCGATACCAGGCCTGCATTAACGCTCCCCGCCGCCAAATCGGTGTCGGCGATTATTTCTTCTATGTGCTGCGCTTCTTTATTGAGGCATTCGTAAATCGTTTTTTCAGGGCCGCTCAGCTTCAACTCTTTTATATCGAACAATGGTGTCTTTATCTTTTCAGCCGCCTTTGTCGCAGCCGCACTTACGTGGTCTTCTAATTGTTCGCCGATATAGCCGAGGGCTTCCATCACGTCCTCGACCGATTCTATCAGCTTGGCCCCCTGTTTTATCAACCGATGTGCGCCCTTACTCAACGGCGAATCAATCTTCCCCGGCACCGCCATCACCTCTCGATTATTTTCCAGTGCCATTCTGGCGGTAATCAATGCCCCCGAACGAAACCCCGCCTCGACGACAATTGTCCCTAACGACAATCCCGCTATTATTCTGTTACGGGGCGGGAAGTTCTCCGACAACGGCTCGTACCCTAACGGCAATTCGCTAATGCATGCACCGGATTCTACTATAAGCTCAAATAACTTTTTATTCTCCGGCGGATAAATGTTTGCCAGCCCGCAGCCCTGCACCGCAATCGTGCGTCCGCCGGCCGATAACGCACCTTGATGTGCGGCGGTGTCAATACCGCGAGCCATCCCCGAACAAATAGTAAAGCCGGCTGAGCTTAAAAAATGAGCAAGCCGGGAAGCCTGCTCCTGGCCATACAAACTGCAGCGCCGCGAGCCGACCATTGAAATCGCCAAATTATCTTCTCGGCCCAAACTTCCCTTTATGTAAAGGACCGGCGGAGGGTCGTATATCTGTTTCAACGCAGGCGGGTATCGTTTATCGTCAAGATTGATTATCCAGATGTCGAGCTTATGCGCCAATTCCAGCTCAGCGGTAACGTCGAACTTGCCACGTGTCGCAGCAATTTGTTCAGCGGTTTTAAAACCCACTCCATCAATTCCGGCTAACTCACTGACCGAAGCGCCTAACGCCCTGTCCGCTGAGCCGAAATGTTTTATGAGCTTCGCAAAGGTAGTCGCCCCGACATTGTCAGCTCTGATTAATTTGAGCCATTTTTCAATATCAGTAGAATTTGACTGCGGTTTTGCCATTATTTCGCTTCTCGTGAACCAGAAACCATAAAGCCACAGATACCCGCCCTTTCGACCCTTCGGCTA
>JADFJC010000151.1 GCA_022566315.1 Planctomycetota bacterium | reverse complement strand
CGCAACACCGTATAGCCTGTTCTCGCCGCTGCCATACGAGAAAAAAACGAAGGCGATTGCGTGAAATGGGTATCGACTTATCTGTTATACGTTGTTGCATCTTTCAACCTTAAATGGCGTTGTAGTACTAAGATAGCCTATTTATCTCGGTGCCGCAGAAAGGTGATGTTATAGAAGCGGCAAGAAGGGCGTTATATTCGTAAGAAATATCTGGTAGGAAGAAAAGCAATGCCACTTGAGAACATGAAAGCTATGCTTAGTAAAGCAACCAGTGAGGATTATGCCGTCGGCGCCTTTAATATCCTTGACTACAATTCCACCAGGGCCGTCGTCCTGGCTGCGGAACAGGTAAAGGCTCCAGTAATCATCCAGACATCGGCCAAGACGGTTATATTCTGGGGCACATCGGCCATCATCTCCTGGATAAGGCAGCTAACTGACCCATCAAGTGTTCCAATTGCTTTACACCTTGACCACTGCAAGGATTTAAAGCTTATCAAAGAGTGCATCGAGTCAGGGTGGACCTCGGTTATGATTGACGCCTCTTCAAAGCCGTTTGAGGAGAATCTTTCCTTAAGCAGGGAAGTAGTGGAGATGGCGCGCCCCAAAGATGTTACTGTCGAAGCTGAGCTTGGGGCCATCGTGGGAGTGGAGGACGACATTCATGTAAAAGAGCAGGATGCCCATTTAGCTGACTCTGAACAAGCGATCAAGTTTTGTGCGGAAGTCAAGCCGGATTGTTTTGCGCCAGCCATTGGGACTGCTCACGGAGTTTATAAGGGCGAACCGAAAATTGCATACGACCTGCTCAAAGAAATCGCTGCAAAAACCGCAGTGCCTATTGCCTTACACGGTGGAACCGGCCTTGCAGATGAGGTGTTCAAGAAGTGTATTTCGCTGGGTTGTACTAAAGTAAATATATCTACTCAACTCAAATATGTGTTTATCGACGGATTTGTTGCTTATCACAATGCAAACAATACGGAGTATAATCCGCTGAAAGTTATCGACGCTCAGCTCCATCAGCTTCAAGCAGGCATTGTTGAGAAAATAAAGCTGTTCGGCAGCGCAGGAAAGGCTCGATAGAGTAGAGTATGCAATGGCTAAAACGATTATCATGCCGAGGATGGACCAGGACATAAAAACAGACACTGTCGTAGAGTAGCGATTAAGAGAAAACGGCTATTTGAATAATGGTTCGACAAGCTCACCATCCTGAGCGAAGTCGAAGGAAGGCTACATTTGTAGTGGAAGCAAAAGAGACCATAATAAAAGCCATTATTTTTGATTGTGATGGTGTTTTGGTTGATACTGAACGGGATGGACACAGAGTTGCTTTCAACAAAGCATTTGCACAAAAGGGATATGCGATAGAGTGGAGTGTTGAGCTGTACGGAAAACTGTTGGAAATCTCCGGCGGAAAAGAACGTATGATACACTACTTTGACAGCTACGGCTGGCCTTCTAATGTGGCTGACAAGGACGCTCTCCGTAAGGAGTCCCTGGGACTTATCAAAGAACTGCATAAACTCAAAACAGACCTATTTATACAAATCATAGAATCAGGAGAGCTTCCTTTACGCCCAGGCATTGCAAGGCTTATAGATGAGGCGATTGCAGCGGATGTCACTTTAGCCATTTGCTCTACGTCCCACGAGCGGGCAGTCAACCTCGTAGCAGAGAAACTGCTTGGCTCTGAGCGAAAAACTCGTTTCAGTGTGATCCTGGCCGGCGATGTTGTGTCAAAGAAAAAACCCGACCCAGAAATATATAACCTGGCTTCAGAGAGATTAAGTCTTGAGCCATCTAAATGTGTTGTGATAGAAGACTCCCGTAATGGTCTGCTTGCGGCAAAAGCCGCAGGTATGTATTGCGTTATCACTACAAATGGCTATACGAAGGAGGAGGATTTCACAGAGGCAGATCTGATTGTCTCCGAACTGGGCGAGCATCCGAACGTTCAGGTAAATCTGGAGACTATTAGAAATATCACTGAGACTTGCCCGCCATTCGTTGGGCGGGAAAGCTGATATGCATTGATTAACAGAAGACAGAAGACAGAAGACAGAGGACAGAGGACAGAAGACAGAGGACAGAACTTCTGACTTCTGATTTCTGACCTCTGGCTTGCGACCTCTGTCTTCTGACTTCTGATTTTTAGACGGAGGCCTTTTTATGCCAAATAAGATTACACTCGAAGATATTCTGGATAGTAATAATGATGGCATTTACAACATCACTACAAATGCCATAGGGCCACAAGGCCATCTACCCTTGACCGAGAACTTACTTCTCGATGCTCCCAGTGGTGATATCTTTGGAATGATTCAGAATACGGGCATGGGGTGGGAACCATCCAAATTGGTGCAGGAACAATTCCTGCTCATAAGCACTCAGGGAGGGATTCGTTCAGGTGACGGCACACCTATTGCACTTGGTTATCACACTGGGCACTGGGAACTCGGTTTGCTGATGGAAGCTGCTGCGAAAGAACTGCAACATCTTGACTGCATACCATTTGCGGTTTTCTGCTCTGACCCATGCGACGGTCGGACGCAGGGCACGCCGGGCATGATGGATAGTCTTGCCTACCGCAATGACGCTGCAAGAGTCTTTCGCCGTCTGATCCGAAGCCTGCCCAGGCGAAAAGGAGTGCTTGGCATAGCAGCTTGCGACAAGGGATTACCGGCAATGATGATGGCAATAGCTGCTATGCACGATTTGCCGTCTGTCATTGTACAGGGTGGAGTAACACTTCCACCAACTGAAGGCGAGGATCTGGGTAAGATTCAGTCCATTGGTGCGCGTTTTGCCCATGGTGAGGTAACACTGGAATATGCAAAGCAAATGGCCTGTTGTACCTGTGCGAGCGCAGGCGGCGGCTGTCAGTTCCTTGGAACAGCAGCAACGTCTCAGGTTGTCAGTGAAGCTCTTGGTTTGAGCCTTCCGCACGCTGCTCTTGCGCCATCCGGCCAAACAATCTGGCTGGATATGGCACGTCGCTCGGCCAAGGCACTGGTACGGCTACACAAACAAGGCTTAACCACTAAAGACATTCTCACGGGCTCAGCCCTTCGCAATGCAATGGTTGTTTTTGCAGCTTTCGGCGGTTCGACGAACCTGCTGTTACACATCCCTGCAATTGCACACGCCGCTGGATTGAGACGCCCAACTCTGGAAGACTGGAAGAAACTCAACCAAAAGGTTCCACGCCTTGTTGACGTTTTACCCAATGGTCCTGTTGGACACCCCACTGTGCGTGTCTTTCTGGCAGGTGGAGTGCCGGAAGTCATGCTGAAATTAAGAGGACTTGGTCTTTTGGATTTGGATGTAATGACAGTATCGGGTGAAAGGCTGGGCAAGCTGCTCGACTGGTGGGAGAAATCAGAACGCCGCCGGAGACTGCGTGAACTGCTCAACGAAAAGGACAATATCGACCCCGATGAAGTGATTATGAGCCCTGCTCGAGCCAGGCAGGCCGGCCTGACCGGTACCATAACCCTACCCCAAGGAAACCTCACCCCGGAAGGCTCGGTCATTAAGAGCACTGCTATTGACCCGATGCTGCTGGATTCCGCTGGTGTGTATCGCAAAACCGGCCCTGCTCGTGTTTTCACAAGCGAACCCAGTGCTATTCGGGCCATAAAAGCAGGAGCCATTCAGCCTGGTGATGTCATCGTACTTATTTGTGCAGGCCCAATGGGTAGTGGAATGGAAGAAATACTGGAAGTGACCGGTGCGCTGAAGTATCTTTCCTGGGGAAAAGACGTTGCGGTAATTACCGACGGGCGGTTCAGCGGTGTGAGTACAGGTGCTTGTATTGGTCATATAGCGCCGGAAGCATTGGCGGGTGGACCGGTCGGAAAGGTGCTGGATGGAGATATTATTCAAATTATCATCGATTGTAACAAACTGGAGGGAAGTGTTGATTTGATTGGAGAGGCTAACACTCCGACTAATCAGCGAAGTGCGGAATTCGGCACGCGCATATTGGCCGAGCGCCCGCTGCGGTCTGACCTGGCGCCTCGCTCGGATCTGCCGGATGATACGCGCTTGTGGGCCGCCCTGCAGCAGGCCGGCGGAGGTACCCGGGGTGGCTGCGTGTTCGACGTTGACGCAATCGTTGAAACGCTGGATGCCGGCAAAGAAACCTTGCGGAAGAAACAGCAGATGATTAAATTGTGATACTCTTTTGTGATAAGGACAAGGCTATGGAACAAAACAAGAAGAAGCTCTCAGGCGTCTTTGCTCCTGTGGTAACGCCTTTTAGCTCCGATGAACTCGCGCTCGATGATCTGAGATTCAACCTGCGAAAACTCAACGAGACCGACCTTGCCGGCTATCTCGCACTCGGCTCTAATGGGGAATTCAAGAGCCTGAGCGACAAAGAGCAGATTCGGGTCCTCGAGGTTTTCGCTGAAGAAAAAGGCAATAAAGTAGTTTTGGTCGGAACCGGCTGTGAATCCACCAGGCAAACAATCGCCAAGTCAAAACTGGCTTTTAAGATGGGCTTCGATTACGTGAGCATCATTACTCCAAATTATTTTGCCAAACACATCGACGGCGCAACCTTACAACGTTATTACACACAAATTGCTGATTCAATTGATATCCCTGTATTACTCTACAATGTTCCGGGCTTTGCAGGTGGAGTAACAATACCGCCTCAAACTGTTCTCGATCTCTCCACGCATCCCAACATCGTGGGAATGAAAGATTCCTCTCCGACAGGCCCTGCTAAATTCCTCTCCTGCCTTGACCCTGCGGAAGATTTTCATGTTCTTGCAGGTTCAGCCAATTTCTTTTACCCGTCTCTTCACCTGGGAGCTGTCGGCGGTGTGTTGGCACTTGCTAATTCTCTGCCCGATCCATGCTGTAATCTATATCGTTTGTTCACGCAAGGCAAATATAATAAAGCAAAAGAACTTTCCTTCAGACTTGCCAGACTCAATCAGGCTGTTTCAGGCTCTTGGGGCGTGGCTGGCGCTAAGGCCGCTATGGACATAATCGGATTTAAAGGAGGTCAGCCGCGACATCCGCTTCAAGGTCTTACAGCTCAGGCAATTAAACAAATAAAGCAGGCAATTATCAATGAAGGATTTATGTCCGATCAAAAAGAACAGAAGACAGAGAATAGAAGACAGAGGACAGAGGACAGAAGACAGAGAACAGAGGACAGAGAACAAATAATCTGACTTCTGTCATCTGACTTCTGACTGCCCAGGCAGAGTTTAGAAAGGGCTCAAATCGAAAATCAAAAGACAACCAGCAGCCCCGTTAGGGGTGGCCAAGTCCACAACACGATATTGGCGTTTGATATCGGGACAACAGGTATGAAAATGGGTGTATTTCGACTCTCTGACGACGCGCTGAGTCTGGTGAGGCAATTTTCACAGGAGTATGAGGTAAACATATATAACGACGGCTTGTTTGGGGACATCGAACAGGAAAAATGGAAGACAGCCTTCATCGCCGGTTGTAAAGAAATGGAGGACCTCCTCGGCGATGTCGATGTTATTTCCCTTTCCGGCACTACACCCGGCCTGACAGCCATGGACAAAGACGGCAGGGCACTTCACCCGGCCATCCTGATGCTTGATCAGCGTTCTCGCAAACAGGCCCGATTCATAATAGAGACCATTGGAATAGAGAATCTTCTGGCGACCACGGCAAATATACCGGTCGCGGGCGGATGTTCGCTGGCAAGCATTCTTTGGATTAAAGACAATTGTTCCGAAATCTTCGATAAAACTTACAAGTTTGGCCATTCCAACACGTACTTCGCTCACTGGCTGACGGGCAGCTTTGCTATCGACCCCTCGTCTGCATCGCTGATGGCACTGTACAATACTGTTCAAAATGACTTCACATGGAATGAAAATATCGCCTTGACTTTCGGCATCTCACTTGGCCAATTACCACAAATAGTCCCGGCTTATGAGAGCCTCGGCCGAATGAACAAGTCACTCGCTCAGAAACTGGGCTTCAAAAAGGAACCTCCCGTACTAATCGGTGGTAATGATGCGGTATTGGCGGCTTATTCGGTGGGCATCAATGAGCCGGGTGACATCATTAATATAAACGGTACCTGTGAAATCACTCTCGTATGCCTTGACAAATGTCTGGCTTCTGCGAATTACAACATCCGGGCCCACGTGCTGAAGGATCGATGGCTCACTTTGCATGTTATGAATGCCGGGGGCAAAGCGCTGGACTGGTACAAAAGCTTGTTCTGCAGCGAATTGAGTGTTGAGGAGTTTTACAACAGCTTCCTTCCACAGACAATTGAGGGATGGCTCGATTGCCAAAGCGGGGTTACTTATGTACCTTATCTTATGGGTTCACGCTACAGCCTGGAGCCGCTTAAAGCACAGTTGTTGGGATTGACTCAGCAGACCACCCGCGAGGAAATATTAGCCGCAATTGTCAGAGGACTTTGCGAATATCAGAAAGCGCACCTAAAAGAAATTGAAAAGAAAATTCCTCTTAAAGACGTTATACATGTAACCGGAGGAGCGACAAATCCGGCTTTAATGCGGGCAAAATCAAAGTGGATGAGGGACAGTGAATATATCCATAACGAGCAGTCATCTATGAAGGGAGCCGCCATGCTTGGTCAACAATATCTTGAAAGTTGACGAAATCTTTGCCCTGAAAATTTGTTTCTATGAAGCCGCCGTCTATAAAGCGACAGAACAAGACAAGCAAGAAAACTTGTTAAGCTTATGAAGTTATTTTCTTATTTCCTGTTCTTTGAGAGGAGCACCGTATTATGTGTAGCTTGCACCCGCTAATAATTCTTGTCATTGGCATGCTGACCGTAATACTCATGATTACGGTCTTGAAAATGAATGCTTTCATCGCCTTGATCACGTCAGCCATAGTCGTTAGTCTGCTGGCCCCCGGGGATCTGGATACAAAGATAAGCCGCGTGGCGACAGAATTTGGCGGTACTGCGGCGGGAATCGGTATCGTAATAGCACTGGCGGTTGTGGTTGGCCGATGTATGATGGACAGCGGCGCAGCGGACCGCATTGTCAGAGGTTTCCTGTCGCTGCTCGGAGAAAAACGCAGTTCCACTGCGCTTATGGCCAGCGGTTTTGTGCTTTCGATTCCGGTATTCTTTGACACGGTCTTCTATTTGCTCATACCGTTGGCGAGGTCAATGCACCGGCGGACAAAGAAACACTACTTAAAATATGTCATGGCCATTACTGCCGGCGGAATTGTTACTCACTCCCTTGTCCCGCCAACTCCCGGGCCGCTCATCATGGCCGAGAACCTTGGCATTGACATAGGCGTTATGATTATGGTTGGTGCCTTGGTTGCGCTTCCTGCCGCCGCCGTCGGAATGTTCTTCTCGGGGTATGCAGACCGTCGAATGAACATACAAATGAGACCACTTGGCGGCGAGGTATCTGAGCCTGAGCCGCTCGAAGACCATCAGTTACCGGGCCTGCTGATATCGCTTTTACCGATTATTCTGCCTGTGCTTTTGGTCTCGACCAATACGATTGTCCACACGATAGCCAAGGGTGTTGCTGAGGATTCGAGCTTAGAGCATTTTAAGATTTTATGTTCGCATTTAGGTTTCTCGTGAGTGCAAAGCTAACAACGAAGATGCACAGCAATATTGGAGTATTGTGGGCAAATCTGATGCTACCAGCCAAAGCCGCAACAGGC